>JAHBXQ010000009.1 GCA_019636345.1 Pirellulales bacterium
ATTTACCCTGATTGAGTTGCTGGTAGTGATTGCGATTATCGGGGTGCTCGTCGCATTGCTGCTCCCGGCGATCCAAAGTGCGCGGGAAGCGGCGCGGCGAACCCACTGCAAGAACAATCTCAAGAACATCGGGCTCTCGATCCTCAATTACGAGAGCGCCACCAAAGAGTTTCCGACGGGCGGGGCGAGCTATGGAGATCGTATTGAGTGCTATGCCGAAAACGGCAAGGCGTGGACGGGCAAGAAGCAGGGTATGAGTTGGGCTTATCAGATCTTGCCCTATTTGGAGCAAGGGGCGCTGCGCGACATTGGCAATACCGATATCGTGCAAAGCACCTACGTTCCGCTCTACAACTGTCCGTCGCGACGCGGTCCCACGCTCCACGACACCCATTGGGGGGCGAGCTATCTCATGGACTATGCCGGCGCCCAGCCCGCGACGTTGGGGGCGAGCAATTCAACGGCCATGTATATCGCCACCCGGGATTTCCAGACATGCGTGCGTGTGGAGTTTTCCTTTTGGAGCCCCAACAGCACAGGATACGCCGTGGCCCAGGACAACGGCGTTTTTGACGGCGTGATTGTCCGTTCGCCATGGAGACGCAGCAACGTTGATCCTGCCACCTGCGGCCCCAATCCGGCGCCTGGGGCATTTGTCACGGGCGTGCCGAATCCTACCAGAATCGCCCAAATTTCCGACGGCACGTCCAACACGATGATGATCGGCGAGAAGTACGTCTATCAACAGCACTACGATGGACGCGGAAACGATCCGTCCGACGACCGCGGCTGGCTCGACGGCTGGGACCCCGACACGATGCGATCCACGATGGCCCAGCCCCTCAGCGACGCGGTCTGGAGAACGCTTTGTGCGGCGGACAATACTGCAGACAGAAGCAGGTTGTACAACCAGACGTACATGTTCGGTTCGGCCCATGCGGCGGGCTTCAACAGCGTGTTTGCCGACGGGTCAGTCCGCTCGATCAGTTACGACGTTCCGATCGAGGTGCTGAACAGCATTGGCACCAAGGGCGGCGAGGCAGGTGCGCACGAGACGACAACCCTGGAAGGGATCAATTGATGGACGGGTTGGCGAAGTTTCGGCTCATTGGCCCGTTGTTCTTCGGGGCGCTGTCGTTCGCGGCGATCATGGCCGCCGTGGCGATGTTGGGTGCGCAGTCGGTCTGGGGCGAGAAGATCGCAACGCCCGCAGCGAAAGTGCGTCCTGCCGCGGCCGCGGACTCGCCGCTCGATCTCACCGTCTACGACGACGTCGTCGAGAAGCTGCTCGCTCGGATGACGCTGGCCGAGAAGGTCGGCCAGATGACCCAGGCCGAGCTGACCTCGCTGGGCGATTTGAGCGCGATCGCCGATTTGTCGCTGGGGTCGGTCCTCTGCGGCGGCGGTTCCGATCCGCAGGCGGGCAACAGCGTTCGCGCCTGGGCCGACGCCTACGACGCCTGCCAGCGTCAGTCGCAGGCCTCACGGCTCAAGATCCCGCTGCTGTTCGGGGTCGACGCCATGCACGGCCATAGCAACGTGCTGGGAGCGGTGATCTTTCCGCACAATATTGGCTTGGGTTGCTCGCGCGACGAGGATCTCGTCGAGCGAATTGGCCGAGCGACCGCCCTGGAGATCCGCGCCACCGGCGTCAATTGGGCGTTTGCGCCGTGCGTGACCGTGCCGCGCGACGATCGCTGGGGTCGCACGTACGAAGGTTACTCCGAAACGCCGGACGTGGTCGGCCCGCTCGGCGCGGCCCTGATTCGCGGTCTGCAGGGCGCCCGGCTCGACGATCCGACGGCGGTGCTGGCTTGCGCCAAGCACTTCGTCGCCGACGGCGGAACCGCCCCGACGGCGCCGCCGGCAGGCGAAGATTTCATCCGTACGATCGCCCTCGACCAAGGGGATGCAGCCATCGACGAAGCCGAGCTGCGCAACGTCCATCTGGCGCCGTACCGCGACGCGATCGCCGCCGGGGTCGGATCGATCATGGTCTCCTACAGCAGCTGGAACGGCCTGAAGTGCACCGCCAACGAGTACCTGCTGACGGACGTCCTCAAGGGCGAGCTGGGCTTTCAGGGGCTGGTGATCACCGACTACAACGCGATCAAGCAGCTTGACGACGACTTCCGCGCGGCGGTTCGCAAGGCCGTCCTCGCCGGCGTCGACATGGCGATGGAGCCGAACAATTATCGCCAGTTCATCGACACGCTCGTCTCGCTCGTCGACGAGGGCGAGCTTCCCGTTGCGCGGATCGACGACGCGGTCCGACGCATCCTGCGCGTGAAGGCGGCGATGGGGTTGCTCGGGGACGACGCCGTCACGACCGCCGATCGTTCGCTGATCGAATCCACGTTCGGCGGACCCGCGCATCGCGCGTTGGCTCGCGAGGCGGTCCAGAAGTCGCTCGTACTGCTCAAGAACGAGGGAGACCTGCTGCCGCTGGTGCGATCCGGGTCGATTCTGGTCGCCGGCCGAGGCGCCGACGATCTCGGGATGCAGTGCGGCGGGTGGACGATCGATTGGCAGGGCAAACTCGGCGAGGTCACCACCGGCGGCACGACGATCCTGGCGGCCGTGCGTCACGCGGCGGGTTCGGGGCTGACGGTCGTCCATTCCCCCGACGGTTCCCTCGCCGCCGGCCGGCCGAAGCCCGACGTCGCGCTGGTCGTCGTCGGCGAGCCGCCCTACGCCGAGGGGAACGGCGACACGGCCGACCTCTCGCTCGCCGCCGAGGATCTGACGGCGGTCGCCAACGCCCGGAATACCGGGGCGCCGGTCGTCCTGGTCGTCCTCTCGGGGCGCCCGTTGGAGTTGGGCCCGGCGCTCGCCTCTTGCGACGCGGTCGTCGCCGCTTGGCTGCCCGGCACCGAGGGAGCGGGCGTGGTCGACGTGCTGTTCGGCGACTCCTCGCCCAGCGGACAGCTGTCCTTCTCGTGGCCCCAGTCGAGCGAACAGCATCCGCTCAATGTGGGCGTCGAGCCCTACGATCCCCTCTTTCCCGTCGGCCACGGCCTGCGCTACGGCTCCTCCAGCCACGCAGCGACCGCTTCGCCCGAGTCGCGCGCGGTGGTGGAACCGGTCGGCGTCTTGCTGCCGCAATGACGTTGCGTCGTCGCGCCGCTTGATCTTTGATTTGGCTTGCCATGTTTGCCATTGCGCCCCGTCGTCGACTCGATTCGCGGCTGCTGGTTCTCGTCCTTGCCGGCTGCGCGTGGTTTGCGTGCGCGACATGTTCGGTGCGGGCCCAGGTGAACGTCCAGGCGACGATCGACCCGCTCACCACGCGGGCGATTATGCCGGAGGGGTTTCTGGGGATCCATACGTCGGTCTACAGCAACACGATAGATCATGCGCTGCTGCCGGGGCGGCTCGGCGAAGCGGGGGTGCAGACGCTGCGCTACCCTGGGGGCGGGTACGCGGACGTGTTTCACTGGTCGATCGCTCGGGCTTCGTGGCTTAACGGGATTACCGGCGGCGGCCTGTCGCCCTGGTGGGGCGAGGCGGGCAACTTCGGCTGGATGTCGTGGAGCTCCCATCTTCCGAACTTCCTCAATCTAGTCGACGCCACCCCCGGCGGACGAGCGACGATCACTGTGAACAACGGCTCGGCCCTCAAGCTGGTCAACGGGCAGATGGCCGTCCCCGATTTCGGCGGCCAACCGCAGGAAGCCGCCGCCTGGTTCGCCTACGTCAACGCCGACCCCGCGATCTACGGCACCCCCGACGACGTCGTCTTGGGAATCGACCAGCAAGGAAACGACTGGCGCACGGCCGGACATTGGGCCCGACTGCGGGCCTCGACGCCGCAGCAGTACCAGGCCTGGGCCACCGCCGCCGGGACGTTCGATCCGCTCAACTCGTTCCTGGCGATCAACCGCACGGAGTCCTACGGCATCGAGTACTGGGAGATCGGCAACGAAACTTTCGGCACGGGTTACTACGGCGGCGGCACGGGGTACTCAGTCAACTACGACGTTCCCTACTCCGGCAACAACAGCCACCGCAACGGCCACCCCGATCTGTCGCCGACGGCGTACGGGCATGACGTCGTGAACTTCGCAACGCTGATGAAGGCGGTCGACCCGACGATCAAGATCGGGGCCGTGCTGAACACCCCTCCCGACGACAACAGTTGGGGGCCGACCTGGAACAGCGACGTCCTGGCCGTCGCGGGAGAGTCGATCGATTTCGCCGCGATTCACTGGTATCCCTGGGCGCAAAACGATTCGGCGATGCTTGCCAAGGTGCGCAATGACTTGCCGCCGATGATCTCGCAACTGCGAAGCTCGATCGCCGCATCGCGCGCCGACGGGGGTGCGGAAGTCGAGATCTTCGTAACGGAGTTCGAGACCAACCCCGGGTACACGCCAAACAGCCCCGGGCTGAATCCCGTGTTCGCGGCAAACGCTTACGCGACTTGGCTGGGGCTGGGGGTGTCGAGCGTCCAGTGGTTGGAGTTGCATTCCTCGACCTTTTTGAACGACGCCCAAGATCGCTTGCCGGTGTTCCACGCCGTTTCGCTTGTCGACAAGTTCGCCAAGCCGGGAGACGAGATCGTCGCCGCCGCTTCCACCGTCGCCAACCTCAGCGTCCATGCCAGCCGGCAAGCCGACGGCTCGTACGGGATCCTGCTGGTCAACTCGAGCACCGCGACCAACGGCGCCGCCAACGTCACGGTCAACCTGGGCGAGGGCCGGCACGGCGGCGCGGCTCAACAGTTCTTGTACGGGTTGACGCAGGTGAACGCTTCGACCGCGCCGGTCGAAACGACGCTGACCGATCTCGCCGATCAGTTCACGGTAACGGTCCCGCGGTTGTCGGTCATGACGTTGGTCCTCGCCCCGCCGAGCGCCGACGCCGACTTCAACGGCGACGAACTTGTCGACGGCGGCGACTTTCTGATTTGGCAGCGGGGCTTCGGCGCGCAGGGGGCGATGTTGTCGCAAGGGGACGCGACCGGCGACTTCCAAGTCGACGCCGCCGACCTCGCGGCGTGGCTCCAGCAGTTCGGAATCGTCGTCCAAGCGAGCGCCCAAGGGCAACCGATTCCTGAACCGGCGACGTGGCTGCTCGCAACGGTCGCAGCCCTCTCGGCTGCCGCGCGGACGCGCGCCTCGCGCTGAGCACCGAGGGTGTCCGTGAATTTCGACCGCTCCGCTTGTCCGCGCGATCCCGCCGTCCCCTTGCGGCCGCCGCCGCTCAGAGCATGGTCCGCGCGGTGATCCAGGCGCCGACTGCCAG
Source organism: Pirellulales bacterium (assembly GCA_019636345.1). Classification (NCBI taxonomy): domain Bacteria; kingdom Pseudomonadati; phylum Planctomycetota; class Planctomycetia; order Pirellulales; species Pirellulales bacterium. The sequence goes on from JAHBXQ010000009.1 coordinate 5,248, forward strand.
GACAGCCCAACCGGTGACGGTGCGAGCCCAGAATTCGATGTGACCCGCGGCGTTGAACGCCGCCCCCAGTTTCTGCGAACCCGCCGCGATGAGCGCCGCGAAGACGATCACCGGCAGCGCCGTCCCGATGCCGTACAACAGCGGCAGCGTCACGCTTGAACCGGCCTTGAGCGAGGCCATGACGTTGCCGAAGAACAACGCCGCCGAAGTCGGGCAGAAGGCCAGCGCGAACGCGACTCCCAACAGCAACGCGCCGAAAATGCCCAGGGCGTCGACGCGCTTCTTGAGTTTCTCGGAGACGCCCCCGCCGCTCCCCAGATTGATCTCGATCAGTCCGACGAGAAACATCCCCAATAAGATCAGCGCGGGGCCCAGCAGCAAGTTCATGTACTTCTGCAAGAACAGCGACGCCTGCGGCGCCGACAACGCGGTTTTCACCAGCACGAACGCCAATGCCAAATACGCCGCCGTTCTCCCTAGCGTGTACAACAATCCCGCCAGCAGCACGTAACGCTTGTCGTTGACGCGCCGCCCGATGTAGCTGATCGCCGCGATGTTTGTCGCCAGGGGGCACGGGCTAATCGACGTCAGGATCCCCAGCCACAGGGCCGACGCCGCGGCCAACGTGAATTCGGTCATTCCTTCGACTCCGCTTCTTCCTTGGTTTGCTTGAGATAGGCGGCGACGCTGCCGCGGACGTGGGCGGCCAACTCTTCGGGCTTGCCGACCAGCTGCCAAACCTTCGGCAACGGTTCCCAGCGGACGACTTTGCCGTCGAACACGTTGGCCGTGACTAACACCGGGCCGTCGACCTTGTACGACTTGACGAGCGCCGCGTTCTTTTTGTCTTGGAAGTCGACGAACTGGAACACGACGACGCGCGACTTGACTTCCTTGGGAAAGCCCTTCAGAACCGCCTCCTCCGCGAGCGCCCCGATCCGTTTGCAGGTCGGGCACCGCTGCGTGCGATGAAAGTAGACGGCGATCACCTGGTGCTCGGGCGCCTTCGCGACCGTCGCCGTGTCGCCCGGGGATTCCGCCGCCGTCGCCGCCGCTTGCAACAGCGCGATTGCCGCGACAATGCTGGTCCACATGGTTCCGCTCCTTGATCGTGGATTGCGATGATCGTTCACTTGGCCGCGAGGAATTCTTTGGCCTCCGCGGCGACGTACTCGATGAAGGCCGGCTTGTCGCCCACCAGTTCCCACACTCGGCCGAGGTTTCTCCACTGGCCGTCCCGCCCCTCGTGCCGCTGCACGAGCACCACCGTCGGGGCGACGATTTCGTACTCGGATGCGAATCGGGCGTTGCTTGCCGTCTCGTAGTTCAGGATGCGCCATGCGACCTGCCCGCCGGCCAGCTCCGCGGCCAGATGCGAGTCGACCGCTTCCCGGGCGTATCTTTCAATCGTCTGGCAGGTCGGGCAGCGGACGTTGCCGTGAAAGTATGCGACCACCAACCCCTCGTCCGGCAACGTCGCGGCCGCGTCGTCGCTGGCCGCGTCGGCGCCGTCGCTCGCGGCGTACTCGCGGCGAATCGTCACGGCGACCGCTGCGACGACAAACGCCAGCAGCGCCGTACGCAAGATCACTTTGGCATTCATCAGTCAGTTCCTTCAGTTCCAGGCATTCGCTTCCAGGCCGCGGTCGTTCACGATCGCAGGTTCGCCATCATCGCCGGCAGTCGGGTGCGATACGCGTCGAGGAACGCCGCCTCGCACTCGGCCAACGGGCGAACCGGCACAAGGTCGCCGACCTCGCTCGGCGTCAGCCCCGACTCCGCGAGCGTTGCCGACGCCCCGGCGGCCATCCGACCGACCGCGTGCAGCGCGTCCGCCGGAGCAAGTCCGAACGACTTCGCCTGCTCGACAAGCTCAGCCAACTGCGGCCACAGGTACGTCGGACCCATCGCCGTAATCACCGCGTAGATCTCCAGCGTGCGTTCCTCGACTTCCGGCGCGGCGCCAAGCGGTTCGAACAGACGCCGGAGGAGTCCTCGGTCCGCCGCCGACAACTCGTCGCCGAACGCCAGCGGATTGAACCCCTGGCCGACGAGCGACGGGGCGTTCGGAATCGCCCGCGCGAAGCGGTTGAACCCCCCGGCCAGTTCGGCGAGCTTCGTCAGCTTGACTTTCGGCGCCAACGACACGACGACAGCGTTTTGTCGCAGCGATCCGGCAAGCGCCGGGAGCGCTTTGGCCATGGCCGGCGGGTGGACCGCGACGAACACGACATCCTGCTGAGCGGCGACGGAATTGTCGCCCTGCAGGGTTTGCAGCCGCCCCCCGCATCGCGGCAGACGCTGAAGTGCCGCTCCGTCGACGTCGGCGGCGACGACCGCGGGAAACTCCAGCCCGGCCCGTTCCCACCCCCCCAACAGGATGCGGGCGATTCGTCCTGCTCCGACAAATCCAATGGTCTTCTCGAACATGATTCGATCCCCCCGTGCGATGACGGCGCCCCTGTCGAAAAGGGGACAGGCACGCTCGCGGATTGCTCTTGGCATGGGTGCGCCGGCATTGGTCCGCGAACCGGTCCCCTTCTCAACGAACGCCTAGCGCGGCAGCAGTGCGACGATCTCCTGCGGAGTCGCGACCCTGCCGACCAGCTTGACCTGCCCGTCGACGACCAAGGCCGGCGTCGTCATGACGCCGAATTCGACGATTTTGTTGATGTCCTCGATCTTCTCGACCTCGGCCGAGAGCCCGAGTTCCTTGAGGGCAGTTTCCGTGTTCTCCTTCAGCGCGACGCATTTCTTACAGCCGGTTCCGAGAACTTGAATCTTGATCATCTTGAAAGTCCTTGCGTGTGGGGATTGGGGGCGGCCGCGGCGGTCGCCACGCCGGTCGACGGCCCGTGAATGAGCGGATTGTCGGGATACAAGGCCCCGTATCCCATGCCGGCGATCGACGACATGACGACCACGAGGGCGACAAACGCCGCGGTCTTCGTGTTGCCCACAACCGACCGAATGACCAGGATGCTCGGCAGCGACAGCGCCGGACCGGCCAACAGCAGCGCCAACGCCGGACCGCTCGCCATGCCGTTGCGCATGAGCGCTTCCAGGATCGGCACTTCGGTCAAGGTCGCAAAATACATCAGGCTGCCCACGACCGAGGCGGTCACATTGCTCGCCAAGCTGTTGTCGCCCACGAGCGCCGCGACCTGCTTCTCGGGAACGAGCGCCCCCAGGAACCCGACGACGAACACCCCGCCAAACAGCAGGGGAATGAGCAGCTTCGAAAACTCCCAAGTGTTCCCCATCCACTCGGCGAAGTCCTGTTTGTTCAGCCACGACAGCGACATGAGCACGACGGCGACGCCCATCGCCCCGGCCAGATACCATCGCACATGGTGAATCCGCACGACCCAGGTGTCGACGTCGGCGATCGTTGCGATCTCGGTCTTGGCCAGTCGGACGACCTCGGCCGTCTCATGCCCCAATGCGGCGTGCTTCAGCCGCACGTCGTAGGCGCCTTCGGTTTCGTATTGCAGAGTCGCCTCGAACCGCGTGCCGTCGGTCAATTCGACGTGCTTGTCGCCGGGGTTGAACCAGTCGCTGAACACCAAGAACGCCAGCATCGACGCGAGCATCACGGCGTTCTGCCACAACGGTCGACGCGCGGACGGCGGGTCGGGCAGGGCGAGCGTCGCCTGCGAGCGCCGCTCTTCGCTACGGCGAAACAACAGGGCCATCAGCACGCCGATCGCCACCCCGAACGCCAGCGTGCCGACGACTCGGGCGACCCCTAGTTCGATCCCCAGCACGCGGGCCGTGAGGAAGATCGCCAGGACGTTGATTGCGGGCCCCGCGTACAGAAACGCGGCCGCCGGGCCCAGACCCGCCCCCACGCGATAAATCCCTGCGAACATCGGCAGCACGCTGCACGAGCAGACCGCCAGCACCGTCCCCGAAACCGACGCGACGGCGTACGCCTCGACCTTGTTCGCCTTGGGGCCCAAGTGCTTGAGGACGGATTCCTTCGACAGAAAGGTCGTGATCGCCCCCGCAATGAACAAGGCCGGCACGACGCACGCCAACGTGTGGTTGCGGACGTACCACTGCAGCAGCACAAAGGCTTCGACGATCGCCCCGGTCGTCTTCGCCGCGGCCGGATCGGCGTCCGCGGCGAAGCGAGGGGTCGCCAGGGGGAGGAAGTAGGCGACCAGAAAGATCGCGACGAAGGATGCAAAGATCTTCCATTCTCGATTCATCGGGGACGATCCCTAAAGTTGTGTATTTGCATGAACATGCAAATATCTTGCCAAAAAAAGGGGGGAGCTGCCCCCTGACTTATGAAAGCACCTTGAGTTGGTCGTCGACGTGGCACTTGACGACCGACTCGATGCAGCCGAACAAGCTCTTCAGGCACTTGACCCGCAACCGGTAAAAGACCATTTGCCCCCGCTTTTCGCTGTCGACGATCCCGGCGTTCTTGAGTTGAGAGAGGTGCCGCGACACGGTCGACATGTCGGTTCCGATCACCGAGGTGAGGTCGCAAACGCACACCTGATCGTGCTCGGCGAGCACATCGATCAGCTTCAACCGGGCCGGATGGGCCAGCGCCTTGAGGACCTTGGCCCGCGTCTCGTATTTGGCTTTTTCCGCTCGGTTCATAGAATTCTCATCGGCGATTGGTTATTTGCAAGTTTAGCCAAATACTGGGGCGGCGGCAAGAGCGCCGCCGATTGCTCCGCAGACGGGAGGAGCGATCGGGCTTGGCAGGGCGCCGCTGCCTGCCGGTGCAGGGCGGGGGCCGCCCTGCGCGTTCACGCCAGCGCCATCTTCAAGCCCGCGACCAGCAGGACGACCGCCAGCACGCGACGCAGCGCGGGGTTCGCCAATCGCTTGGACCCCAATTCCGACCCGATTACGCCTCCGATTGCCGCCGCCGCGGCCCAGTACGGGAGCGCCGCGGGGAACGCCACGGCATGGGCGAACAGCCCCAGCAGCCCCGCCACGGAATTCACCACGATGAACGCCGCTGACACGCCCGAGGCGTGCTTCGGATCGGCCCAGCCGGCGATCACCAGCAGCGGGCTCAAGAAGATTCCCCCGCCCACGCCGGTCAGCCCCGACAAGAGCCCGATCCCGGCGCCGCAGAGGAGCCCCAGCCACAGCGGCAGCGATCTCGTCCGTTCGCCGCTCGGGTTCCAGGCCAGTCGTGCCGCCGCCATCAGCAACACGACTCCGACCGCAACCTTGTACGCCCCGCCGGGAACAGTGAGCCGTCCCCCGAGATAGGCCATCGGGATCGACGCCGCCGCGAACGGCCAGAACAGGGACCACGAGAACCGCCCCCGCCGGCAGAAGCGGACCGTGGCGATCGACGCGACGAGGATGTTCAGCGCGAGCGCCGCCGGCCGCATCGACTCGGGCGCGACCCCCGCGAGCGCCATCGCCGCCAGGTATCCCGACGCTCCTCCGTGCCCGACCGACGAATACAACATCGCGGCCAGGAAGATGCCAAGCACTAACGCAAATTCGCCCATGAGCGGCCGGGATCACGAGGACGGAGGTCGGGATACCGCTCGATGATACCAGCATTTGCGCCTGACGACATGATCGCGTGTCGGACTGCGCGCCGCCCGCCGATTCGCTACACCGAACTCTCGTACGTGATCCCCTCGACATGGTTCGACACGGACGCGGCGAATGCCGCTGCTTCCTTGTGGACAGGGTGCTCGATGTAGGCGTTGTAGTCTTCGATCGTGTCGAACTCGGCGAGCACGGCCATGTCGACCGCCCAGGGGGCCGGTTGCGAGGCGATCTGCTGGCCCGCCTCGACCCGCTTGTTCACCGGGATCTCGCGCCGCAGACGCTCCAGATTGCTGAGAATCTGCCGACGGTTGTCTTCCTTGGTCCGGCCGGCCGCTTCGTCTTTGAGATTGAATAGCGCGATGTGCTTGATCATGGATCAGGTCTCCTTGTGGGAACGATGTGCGATCAACAGGCGAACGGGCCATTTGCTCGGCGGGCCGCTGATGCCGCGTCATGCGAGCGCCAAGTGCGCCTTCGCTTCCGTCGCGACCGGTTGATTGGCCAGAAGTTCGACAATCTTCGCTGCAAACAGGTGGGCGTGGGCTCCTGTGCGTCCCGTCACGAGGTCGCCGTCGACGACGACGTCCTCGTTCGTGTAGACGGCGCCCATATTCACTGCGTCGCCGTACAGATTGTTGTGGCAGGTGAGCTTGCGGCCGCGGACCAACTCCGGCGCCGAGGCGACCAGCCACAGCCCGTGGCAGATGATCCCCTTGAGAACCGACTCCTCGGCGAACGCCCGGTGTAGGAACTCGGTCGCGGGGGGCAGCACCCGCACGTCGTCGGTGTACCGCAACCGGTCGGAGACCATGCCCGACGGGACGATGATCGCGTCGTAGCTCCGCAGTTCCTCGTCGCTCATCCCCTCGAACGACTCGTGGCACTCGAATGGGGCGTGGTACTCGTGCCCCTTGAACTCGATCGACTTCTGTCCCCACATCCGCGACAGGAAATGGAGTTCGGCGCCCTCTTCGGGAAACCGATAGTGGTAGTACCAGATTTCGTGCTCATAGAAATCGCTTTCCAACAGCACGCCGATCTTCTTGCCTTTGAGTTTCACGAAACGATCCTCTGATGGATGGGATGTCGTTTGCTGGGGGGCGGCGAGCCGATGCTCGCACCGTCCTTGGCGCCTAAACCCCGGTCGCCTCGGCCGACAGGACTTGGGCTCCGGCCGGGTCGTCGAAGTATCCTTGGCTGACTTCGACGATCCGCCCGTCGGGGTCGGCGATCCAGGCGGTTCGCCATCCGGGTATGAAGTCGCCGAAGTCCAACGGCGGCTGCGTCACGACGGCGTCGTCGCCGATCTCCGCAAGCAGCGCGTCCACGTCGTCGACTTGGAACGCCAGGTGCCGCACCCCTGGGTACTCGGGCCCGGCGCCAGTCGCCGGCGGAGCGGGCGACTCTCCCTGGGCTTGAAACAGCTCGAGCATCGTCGGGCAGTATTCCATTTTCAAAAACACGACCTCGTCCGCTCCGTTGCCGACGACGCGGGCGCGGTGGAACCCGAAATGCTTCGTGTAAAACTCCTCGGTCTGCTGCGGATCGCGGCAGCAGAGCCCGAGGTGCGAAAACAGCATCAGTCGCATGGAAATGACTCCCATCGTGATTTCCAGCCAAGGACGCGGGGCGTCGGCAAGGCGTGTGATTCGTGCATGCGTCGGTGCCGCGAAATTCGCGACCAGCGGGGCTGGACGACTCGCCTTCCGACTCGCGTCGGATTTTGGCGTCCCGGGCAACTTCGCTTGTTCTCTTGACCCGTCGTACCTGTTTCGTCGTCTTGCGTCGCTTTGCGCCGAATGCGGTTCCTCAGGCGCCGCCGGCCCCCGCAGCAACCGCAGCGTTCGTTACACCGCGGCGAGTTCGCCCGCCTCGACCGGGGCGCCGGCGACCGAGTGAAGAATCTCCAGCACGTTCGCCTCGTTCAGCGGGCGATAGGCGCCGATTGGTCCGAACCGCACGGCTTGCCGGGCGGCGCGGGGGAGGACGTCGGCCTCCACCCCCGCCTCGGCGAGCGTTGCGGCGATTCCCATCGAGGACCAGAACTCCTGCGTGCGGTCGATGGCTTCGTGCCCGACCTCCAGATCGTTGCGGCCCGCGCGGCAGATTCCCCACACCCGCTCGCCGTACTGGGCGAACTTCTCGGGGCCGGCCTCGATGACGTGCCGCATCCACCCGGGGTACACGATCGCCATCCCCAGGCCGTGGTTCACGTCGGTGGCGGCCGACAGTTCGTGCTCGATCAAGTGCGACGCCCAGTCGTTGACCACCCCGACCTGGGCGAGCTGGCTGCACGCCCAACTGGCGCAGTACAGCAGATTGGCCCGGGCGGCATAGTTCGTCGGCTCCGCGATCGCGATCGGGCCGCACTCGATCATCGTCTTCAGCAACCCTTCCTTGATCCGGTCCTGCGCCGGCGAGTCGGATGTGTGCGAGAAGTATTGCTCGAAGACGTGCGTCATCATGTCCGCCGTGCCGTAGGCGGTCTGGTCGGCCGGCAACGTGAACGTCAATTCCGGATCGCACACGGTGAACTTCGGAAACAGCGCCGGGGCGATCACCATCAGCTTCTCATGCGTGTCCCAGTTGCTCATCACGCTGGTGCAGTCGAAGTCGGATCCCGTGCCCGCCTTGGTCATCACGACGCCGAAGGGCAAGGCGTCGCGGACGACGCACCGCTTTTCGCTCTCCGGGATGCGCGTGTGAAAGTCCTCGTAGGCGCCCCAAATGGGGCCCTTGAGCTTCACCCCCGCGGCGACTGCTTTGGCCGTGTCGGACGTGCTCCCTCCGCCGACGCCCAGCACGAAATCGAGTTCCTGCTCGCGACACAGCGCAATGCCGTCGCGCACCAAGTTCACCCGCGGGTTCGAGTGGACTCCCGGCAGTTCCTCGAACCCAATCCCCGCGGCACGCAGCAGTCCGACGATCTGGTCGTAGACGCCGCTCGCCTTCAGGTGCCTCTCGCCGTAAGTCAACAGGATTCGCTTCGACGGGCTGAACTTGGCGATTTGCTCGGCGAGCGCGGCAAGCTGCCCGCGACCGAAGAACATCCGGCCCGGCTTTTCATATTCGAAATTGTCCATGACAGATTCTCCAGGCAAGGCGAACTGCAGCGACAGCGGCGACGAAGCGGCGCCTCGCCTACGCGTTCTCCAGCGAGTTCACGTTGTACGACAGTACGACCGGCAGGTTGTCGGCTCCGGCCCGGCCGAGGGTCCACGTTTGATTCGCTCGCATGGCCAGCCGTTGGCCGTCGGACTTCTGCCGGGCTTTCCAGACGACTGTGACGAAGACCAGCATCCCCGCCTCGCTCGGCTGGGTCGCCAGCGATTCGAGCACGTGCTCCTGCTCGTCGAACCGCTCGCCGACTGACGCGTACCAAGCGGCGAACTCGGCATGATTCCGCAGCCGCGCGTCAGGAAAGCGAATATCGAGCCCGTTGTCGGCCGCCAGCGCCAGCAGTTGCTCGACCGGCGCCCGATTGCTCAGTTTGTCGAACCACTCCTGGGCGAAGCGCCGGACCATCGCGTCGGTCAGTCCCGCGCACAGGACCTCGCCGACCTGCTCGAGCTCCTCGGCCACCGGATCCGCGGCCAAGCAGGGGACGAACGCCTGCCACACGTCGACCCCTTTCGCCTTGTGAGCGGTCAGCGCCGCCTCCGAGGTCCACCGCTCGTGCATCGTGAACCGATTAGGATCCGACTTGTGCCGAAACCACGTGAACGACAGGCATCCCTCGTCCAGACGGGCGGCGCGCTGAATTGCGGCCAGAGTTGCCAGGGCTTGCCCCTGGCACTCGGGTTTCACTTGCAGATGGAACAGAAAACTGGGCATAGTCTCGAGTCCTCAGTCACGCGAAACGGGGCAACGGCGGGGGCTACTGGCCGCACTTCACGCCCACGAGTTCGGGGTCGACGTCTCCCTCCAACTCGACCTCGAGCAGGAACGGGCCGGGGTGATCCAGCATCCGCCGGATCGACGGTTCAATCTCTTCGACGAGGCTCACGCGCGCCGAGGCGACGCCGTACGATGCGGCCATCGCTGCGAACTGTAACGGCGGATTCGACAGATCGAACGGCAAGGGTTGCTGCCGCGCGGCGATGCCGCGTTCCTCCCAGAACGCCGTCATGTTGAGCTGCAGCAGCCGATACGAACGGTTGTTGCAGATGATCGCTTTGACGTCGTATCCGTGGCGGGCCGCGGTCCACAACGCTTGGATCGTGTACATCGAACCCCCGTCCCCCGTGACGGCGACGACGGTCTTGTCGGGATGGGCCGCCTTGGCGCCGATGGCCCCGGGGATCCCCACCCCCAGCGACCCCCCCCGCGTGCAGAAATAATGCCGCGCAAGTCGCGGCGGCAGATACCGCGTCAGCGGCGGCGAATTCGTCAGCGCCTCGTCGAACACGATCGCGTCGTCTGGCAACGCTGCCGCCAAGGCCTGCGCCACCGGGGCGAACGTCAGGGGGCCGCCGCTCAGCACGCGGGCTTCGTCCTGATCGCGAGCCGTTTGCTCGGCCTCCGCCTTTCGCTTCGCCAGCAACTGCGTGCGTTCGTGCGCCGACTTCATCTGCGCGGGCGTGATGATTTGCTCGATCCGCTCGGCCAACGCCGCCAGGGCGAGCTTGGGATCGCAAACCGCCGCGAGATCGGCCGGATGGTTCTTGGCGATTTCGTACGCGTTCAGATCAAAGTGAATCGTCGTCGCCGCCGGGGCAAGGACGTCCCCCGTCTCGGGGAAGACTTCCGGCAGCAGATACGTGCCGACGATCAGGTTCGCGTCGCCGCGCGACAGGATAGGCTTGCTATGGGCGCCGAACATGTGCCCCGTGGCGCCCTGGTACAACGGATGATCGTACCGCAGATTCACGTCCCCGCCGTCGACGTCCCACGCCTCGGCGCCGAGCAGTTCCGCCACCCGCGCGAGTTCCCCTTGCGCCTCCGACGCAGCGACCCCGTTGCCGACGTAAATCATCGGCGTGGCTGACGCGACAAGCGCGCGAGCCGCCTCGTCCACAAGCGCCGGCTCGGGCGCCACGCGGGTCGAGGGAATGCTCGTCGGCCGGACGACCTCGGTCGTCGGCGCATCGAGCACGTCGAGCGGCAGGCAGACGTAGACCGGCCCCTGCGGCGCTGTGGCGGCGATCTTGATCGCTCGCCGCAGCGTCCGCAACAACGACGAAGGATGCTGCACCATCGTCGCGTACTTCGTCACCGGTCGGGCCATCGCCACAAGGTCGCCGGCCATCTGGGCGTCGAGCCCCTGGTAGCGAATCCCCGCGTCCCCGCCGATGACCACCAGCGGCGAGTGGCCCCGATACGCCTGATAGAGCGCCCCGATCGCGTTGCCCAACCCCGGCGTGCTGTGAATCTGCACGAGCGCCGGCTTGCCGGTCGCTCGGGCGTAGCCGTCCGCCGCCAGTACGGCGACCGACTCCTGCAGCGTCAGCACGTACTTCATCTGCGGATACAGCCGCAGCGCATCAAGGAACCCTTCCTCGACCGTCCCGGGATTGCCGAACATGTGATCGAACCCGTCGGCGAGCAACTGCTCGACGACCGCTTCGTGCCCGGTCTTCGCGCTCGCGGCGATCGTCGTCGTCGGCGTCGTATCGCAAAGAGTCATGTCCGCAACTTTCCAGCGTGAATTGGTTTCTAATCGCTTGTCCTCGCTAGCCGGACGGCCACGCCGCCCGGACTTCGGAGGCAAACGCCCCTTGCGTCAGCTCACCACCCGTGTCGCCGCAGGCCTTTTTCCAGCACCTCGACCAGCATCCGTCCGCACTCGACGCTCGAGGCGGTCGACCGGCTGGTGATGAACGGGTAATCGACGACCACGGAGGTCTTGTGCCCGACGTTGCCGATGAATTGCCCTTCGGGCCCCACGGCGTCGCGCATGACGTACTCCAGCGGATAGAACGGCGGGCCGAAGTTGACGAACCCTTCGCCGAACCCGAGATTGCCGCCGTCGATGGCGTGCGGACCCTCGAACCCGGTGCCGTCGAGGTAGTCGTAGTCGATGGGATGCCCCGTGACGCGCTTCCCCGCGATGATGCTTCGCTTCTCCCGCAGATCGCGAGCGAACGCCAGGCACGCCACCCCGTAGCACTCCACGGCGACCGGCTTGTCGAGCTTGACGAATCCCAGGATCACCTGGTGCAGTCGCGAGTTGTTCGCCAGGTCGACCATCGCTCCGCTGCCGCCGGCGATTACCAAGGCGTCGTACTTGGCGAGCTCCTTGTCGACGATGCGGTCGATCTGCTCGTAGTACGCTTCCATGTCCCGCAAGTACGTCGGCGAACTGGGATACGCTCGCTGCGGAAACCACTCGGCCAAGCTCCGCGGATTGTCCAACCGCCCCGACGCGACGAGCGCGCGAGTCTTTTCGGCCATCTCGGGACTGGTGACCGAGCGACCCAGCGGCGGATCGACGTACTTGGGGTCCATGCTCACGCGCAGCGGCGTCGGCTTCCTTCCCGTGGGGGTCAGGAAGTCGACTTGGTAGCCGGCCAGGTCGCAGGCCTCAAGCGGGCCGACGACTTCTTCGCCCCAATAGCCCCATTCGGAGATGACAAACAGGATTCTCATGTCGGGTCGTGCTCCTGTGTTCGCCCCGCGGCGAGGGATGGTCTCGGCCGATGCCGGCCCGGCAACGGCGGGCGCCGCACGGGGACCGGCGTCGGCGACGTGCGCCGACGCCCAGTTCCCCCCTGCGGTCATGTCGTTAGGCCAATGCGATCTCTTCGTTGAACTCGCTCGCCTCGATCGCTTGGCGAACGGCGTCGTTCGTTCCGACCAGCGACATCTGCACGTCCGATCCCAGACGTTGCTTGGTGAACACGAGGTAACGAATCGCTTCGCTCGAGATGGTCTTCAGATCGTTGGCGACGAAGACGAAGCTCGTGGCGTGCTGGGCCAGCGCCGCGTCGACTTGCTCCTCGACGATCCGCGTCACGCGGGGCTCAAATTCGCCGGCCAGCGCGATCTTGGCCACGCCGCCGTCGACTTCCAACAGGTCCGCGTCCAACGCAACTTCGGCCGGCTCGAGCCGCACCCGGACCTTCATCTCGGCCGCGTCGGCGGGCAGCTTCACGGTCAACGCCTCCGCGTCGAAGTCGCGGTGCTCCTGTCCGTTGATCCACACGCTGCCGATCCGCACGCTCCCCGCCGGCAACAGGTCCGGAGCGACTCGCAGCACGTTGTCCGGGAAGCCCCCTTGCTTCGGCTTGAAGTACAGCTCCAGCGGCTCCTTGGTGATTAGCAGGTTCGTGTACGCCGCGGCCAGATAGCACAGCTCGAACGAGTGATAGCCGGCCATCGAGTGCGAACCCTTGCCGCGCTCGGTCCCCAGGGCGTACGGTTGGCCGTTGGCCAGCACGTTGAAGTACACGCCGCCGCACTCGGTGTCGAGGAACCATGCGTTGTAGAACGAGGCCGCCTCGCGAGCGTGCTTGCGGTACTTCTCGTCCTTAAGCGCCCCCGTGAGAATCAAGTAGGCGAGGATCGCCTGTTCCTGTTGCCACCACGCTTTGCGGTCGTGCCAGACGAACCGATGGAAGTTCTGCCCCGGTTCCAGCACGCGCTCGACGACGTCGTACCAGCCGCCCCGCTGCCGGTCGCTTCCCGCGGCGGGCATGACCTCGGCGATCTGTTTGGCGAGGTTCACGTATTCGTCCTTGCCCCGCAGGCTGTTCATGCGGGTCAGGTTCCAAGCGATCTTCAGGTTGTGACCCACGACCGCACGGTTCTGCTGCCAACCCCACGACTGGTCCTTCGACCAGTCGTCGAAGAACCGCTCCTGCACGAACGGGCTTGCTTGGTAGTCGGGGAAATGGGCCGAAATCGTGTCGAACGTCGTCTCCAGGAAGTCGGCGTACTCGGGATTTCCGGTCGCCAGGAACAGGTTGATCAGGTACGCCGGGGCATGATCTCCCACCGAGTTCCAGTTCTTCTTCGACCGATTCTTCCCCAACGACTCGGCGTGCGGGCTGAGCGTGATCGGGTCGATGTGCGAGTAGTATCCCCCCTTCGGCGACGCGTCCTTGAAGTGCCTGTTGAACAACCGGATCGTCGCTTTGGCGTCCTCCAGAATCGCGTTGTCGCCCGTGATGCGATACGTCTGCGTCGGACCGGCCAGAGCGTAGATTTGCTCATAGCAGGGGATCGCCTGGTAATCGTCGCCGAACTCGCTGGCGAACACCTTCTGCTCCGTCCCGTCCGCTTTTACGTCGATGGCGTGGTACCAGTAACAGGTCCCTTCGGACTTGTCGCTGAACCGCATATGCTCGCGGAGATACTCGGTTCCCTTCTCGGCCGCTTCCAGGTACCGGTCGTCGCCGGTCAGCATGTACGCCGAGGCGAACCCGTACACCAACCGCGAGATCGTGTCGGTCTCCTGCCGGCCCGACTTCTGCTTGTCGCCGGTGCTCGAGAGGTTCGTCCGGTAGTTGCGGTAATCGACCTCGTCTCCGGGGAACTCCGCGTCGAGATAGAAGTCGGCCAACTGCTTGATCTGCTTGACCCACCAGTCCTGCGACTCGAATCGATATTCGTTCTCGGTCCGGCCGAGGAACACGATGTGCTTGGCCTCGAACGTCGTCTGCTGCTCGGGGTAAAACACGCCGTACACGTACAGGTACCGCCCGGGGACGAGCATGTCCCACGCCTGCCCGGTCGCGTCCTGATAGGCTTCGTTCAGGTTCCGCACCAACTCGGCGAACACGGTCGGCGTCATTCGCACCGTGAACTCGCGGTCGTCCGAAGTCTTCAGGACGAACTGGTTCTGGTCCCGGTCGGCCGATACGACGTAGCCGGCCACGAGGTCCGAAAAGGTGAAGTTCAGCTCATTCATTTCACAGGTCCCTTGCAGGCGATTGAGTACGGGCAATGGCGCCCGAGACGCGGTTTACTTGGAGATCAGCACGACCACGCTGCGGCCGGCGACACGGTAGTTCGGTCCCTCGACGAGCGGCTCCTGGCCCGGGTCGACCGCGTCCTGCGGCGATTCCAGAACGGTGTCGATCACGCGGTGCCAACGCCGGCCCGCGACCTCGGGAAGCGCAAACTCCAGCGGTTCCCAGTACATGTTCATCATCACGTGGACGTCGTCTTCGCCGTCGAAGCCCCCTAGGGTCATCGCCAGCGCGCGGGCGTTCGGGTCCTCCCAGCCCGGGGCGTCGAGCTCGACCCCGTGCCACGTCACGTCGGCCAGCCCGCGAGCGTTCGTTTCGCCGGTGAAGAACCGCGCCCGATGGATCACCGAGTGGTGTCTCCGAAACGCGATCAGACGCTGCCAGAACCGCAGCATCCCCGCGTGCCGATCTACGCTCGACCAGTCGAACCAACTGATCTCGTTGTCCTGACAGTAGGCGTTGTTGTTCCCCTGCTGCGTCCGTCGCACCTCGTCCCCCATGACGAACATCGGCACGCCCTGCGACAGCATCAGGATCGTCGCAAAGTTGCGAATCTGTCGTTCCCGCAGGGCATCGACGGCCGGATCCGCCGCGGGCCCCTCGACTCCGCAGTTCCAACTGAGATTGTCGTCGATCCCGTCGCGGTTCCCTTCGCCGTTAGCGTCGTTGTGTTTGCCGTCGTAGGAGACCAAGTCGTTCAGCGTGAATCCGTCGTGGCAGTCGACGAAGTTGACGCTGTTGACCGGCAGGTGGCCGCGGCTCTGGTACAGGTCGGCGCTCCCCGCGATTCGCGACGCGACCGCCCCCGCGAGTCCCGCATCTCCGCGGACGAACCGTCGCACGTCGTCGCGATACCGACCGTTCCACTCGCCCCAGCGATAGCCGGGGAAGTACCCGATCTGGTACAGCCCCGCGGCGTCCCACGCTTCGGCGAACAGCTTCGTGTCGGCCAGCGTCTCCGACAGTTCAGCCGCCCAGATCACCGGCGGATGAGCCAGCGGCGCCCCGTCTTCGCCCCGAGTCAGCACCGAGCCTTCGTCGAATCGGAAACCGTCGACGTGCATCTCGCGGACCCAGAACTCCAGGCAGTCGACGATCAGCTTCTCAGGAACGGGGTGGTTGCAGTTGAACGTGTTGCCGCATCCGGTGTAGTCGTAGTAATACTGCTTGTTCTCGCGCACCAGGTAGTAGTAAACGAGGTTGTCGAGCCCCTTGAAGCTGTACGTCGGGCCGCGATCGTTCCCCTCGTCGGTGTGGTTGAACACGACGTCGAGGATCACCTCGATCCCCGCCTTGTGAAGCGCCTTGACCATGTCGCGGAATTCGCGCACCTGCTGGCCGCAATGAGCGCTGGTGCAGTAGCCCGAGTGCGGGGCGAAGTACCCCATCGTGCTGTATCCCCAGTAATTTCGCAGCGGCTGGCCGTCGACCTCGCGCAACACCTCGGCGTCGTCGAAGTCGAACGCCGGCAGCAACTCGACCGCCGTCACGCCCAGCGACGTCAGGTAGGGGATCTTCTCGGCCACGCCCAGAAACGTCCCCGGGTGCTCGGTCCCCGACGTCGCCGACCGCGTGAACCCGCCGACGTGCATCTCGTAAATGATCGTTTCGCTTAAGGGGCGGTTAAGCGGCTGGTCTCCCTCCCAGTCGTATTCGACACCCGTCACCGACGCCCGCAGCGAGGTCGCCAGGTTGCTCCCGGAGCGGCACGCGTCGCCGCGACGCCAGAGGGTCTTGGTGATCCCCTTCGCGTACGGGTCCAACAACAACTTGGTCGGATCGAACCGATGCCCCGCGTCCAGATCTCGCGGGCCGTCGACCCGATACGCATAGTGCGTCCCCGGCTTCAATCCGCGGACGTAGCAGTGCCAAAAGTGGAATGTCCGATGCCGATCGGCGCTCAACTCGATGACGGCCGTCGGAATCGCGTCGTCGTGGTTGTCGAACAGCAGCAGCTCGATCCGCGTCGCGTGTTCCGAAAAGACCGCGAAGTTCACCCCGTCGGCGTCGGCCGTCGCTCCCAGCGGGTGGGCTCGACCGATCTCGACGACATACGGCGAGCCTTCATACGGCGAGCCTTCGGAGAGCAGCCCGACGCCGTCGTTGACAGGCGCCGTGCTGGTGCTGAGTGTTTCGGCGACGTCGATGCTCATGATCGCTGTGCTCCGCGGTAACGGCGTAACGGCCCAAGGGACGGCGAATCGTCGGTCGAGGGAGCTTCCCCGGAGCCGCCGGAGGCGACCAGCCCCTCCGAAGGCATGCCGACTCGCGCGTTCTCAGGCCCCGCTGGCAAGGAATTGAGCGACCCCGGCGAGCGTGAGGCTCACGCCCCCGCACGCGAACAAGGCGCTCGGGTAAAGCAAATTGCGTTTCTTCGTCAGGCTCACCGTCGCCGCCAGCCCGGTCGCCACTTGCAGCAGAGTGATCCCGACCGCCAGCACGTAGTGGGCGCGATTCTTTGTCGCCGCCTCGTACCGCAGCGACCGACTCTCTTGCTCAAAGCGGGCGAGCTTGTGCGCGGCTTCGGTGATCAGCGGCTTGACCGGCGCCGTCGCCTCTTTGCCGGTTAGGGCGGCCAGTTCTTGCTGAATCTGGCTGCACCGCATCTCCACTCGCATGCCGTTGCTCTCGACCAGCTCGACCAACCCGCCGAGCATCTCGTCCATGCACTCGTCGGCCGCCAGCGCGGTCACCAACGCCGCGATCGCCACCACCAGCGAAATCGCCGTGATGTAATACGAGATATAGGTGTGAAAATGCCCGGTGCTCGTCGCCAACTCGGCGCCGGCGGCCTCTTCGACCATCTCGCTGTCGACCAGCAAGGCCTCTTCGGCGGCGTTCTCGTACTCGGCCATGGCAAACGCTCGGGCGTCGCAATCGTGCGGAAACCTGCGAACCCACAACCCTAGGTTGCCATGCCGTCGGCACGGACGGCGCAAAGCGGCATTTTGCGGCGAGGCCGACCCTGCAGGCCGACTCAGTTTCCCAATCCGCGCAATCCGCCCCCCCCGGGATACGCCTCCTCACAGGCCGACGGAACGGCGTCAAGCCGCCAGGAAACGCGATCCGAACAAAGAGTTGCGTACGTCCCGACGGCCGCGTCGCCCTCGGGAGGGGTGGCCGAAAGGGAAGCCCTCGGATGTCATGGATGACTGTTTCACGCTAGGGAGAGCCTCGATGACCTGCCGTCCGCGTGCGCTTCTCTTGGCGTTTGCCGCTCTGGCCGGCTCTGTGGCGCCAATCGCAGCCGCCGCCGGCCCAGGTTGCGGAGACGAGATCGCCTGCGGAGATCTCGTCGATTGCGGCTCCGCCGCTGCCGCACCCGTCCCCTGGACCCTTGACGATTTCCTCGGCCTCGGCGACAGCGACTTCTTCATCGCCGGCCACGTGCAGCAGGGCCTCAACGTCAACAGCCGCAATCCCGGCAACCCCGCCGCCGGATTCGGCAACGCTCCAGCGGCTGGTCTCGTCTACCGCGCAAACGACTACCTGCTCAACCAGCTTTACGTCTCGATGGGCAACGTCGCCGATACCTCCCGCGACGCCTTCGACATCGGCTATCAGGTCGACCTCGTCTACGGCTCCGACTACGTCTTCCTGCGCTCGCTGGGGCTCGAACGTCATCGCGACGGCACGAATCGCTGGAACGGCGACGACGGCTCCGGCTATGGCGGAGTCCAACGCTACGGCCTCGCCATGCCCGAACTGGCCGCGACGTTCGCCTATGAAGAGACCCGCCTGACCGTCGGCCACTTCTACAACATCCTCGGGCACGAAGCGCTCATCCCCACCGAGAACTTCTACTACACCAGCAACTACGCCCTGTTCTTCAACGGCTACGGCGAGAGCGTCCCGATTACCGGCGCATTCCTGCAAACCCAGTTGGACGAACATTGGCTCGTCGGCGGGGGATTCCACCGCGGCCAGGGCAAGTGGGAGGATAACAACAACAAGCTCAACGGCGTCGGCATGATCGAGTGGGCCAACACGGCCAAGAACCTGTTCCTCACCTACACCTTCGACGTCGGCGCCGAGGACGACGCGGGCCAGAACGCCGTTTTCGCCCAGTGCGCCATCCTCGAATGGCAAATCTCCAAACGCTGGGGATACGTCCTCAACTCTTGCTACGGCTCGGAGGAGAACGTCGCAGCCGGCGGAGCCACGGGCCGCTGGTACGGAATCGCCAACTACCTCGCCCACTCCGTCAGCGACAAGCTCGTCCTGGGGATCCGTTACGATTTCTTCGACGATGTCGACGGCACGCGCGTCTTCCCCCGCGCCGGCTTCCCGGCTCTCGCGCCGGGCGCGTACCACGGACTTACGCTCGGGGCAAACTACTTCATGATCCCCAACGCCACGCTCCGCCCGGAAGTCCGCTGGGATTGGTTCTCGCCCGACGGCGCGCTCCCCCCCGGTCCGTTCGACAACGGCGTCGCCCGCAGCCAATTCATGGCCGCCGTCGACTTGCTCGTCACCTTCTGATCCCGACGGCGTCGGCGGATCGGGAACCGCAGGAGTCGCAAGTGGCCCAAAACTGGCTCTCGAAATCGGCCGCGCGATCCGCGATAATACGCTCGTTCGACGACGGACCTCGGCGTGATCTTTCGCGGCGAGCCGGCGTCGGCGGCGATGCGAGATGGAATTCACTCGCCGGCGCGCGCGTCGGCGATCCCCGGGAATCTCGCCCGTCGTCCGGCTCCGGCGTTTGCAGACGCGGCGCGCCGAACCGTCGACCCCGAGCCGCCCGTGCTGACGTCACTTCCGCTCCCTGCGGCAATACGCTCCAGACGCGCCCCTCGGCCGAGCGTTGGGATCCCAACTGTTTTTCTATCGACCCCGCATCCCCCGCCAAGCGAGCCCCGGCCTCCCGGCCCGGGCCAAAAACAATCGCCCTCAACTCCGCGTGACGCGGAAGCCTGAGGGCGAAACGGTCATGTCGAAGAATCGCGCCCGCGAGTTCGGAGGATCTCCTTCGAGTTCGCGACGCAGCGTACGGGCCGCGTCAGCGGTGCGGCACAGGATGTACAAGAATCCCCCCCCGCCGGCGCCGGCCAGTTTCAGCGCCGCCGCGTGCGGGGCGATCCGCGCGACCAACTCGGCGACCGCCGGCGGGTTCGTCCCGTCGTCGAGCGCCTGGTTCAGTCGCCAACTCCGGTCGATCGACGCCCCGTACGCCGGCAAATCGCCCCGCTGCACCGCGTCGAAACAATCGCGGCTGTTGCGGCCGATCGCGTCGATCGTCGCCAGCCGATCCTGGTCGTTCAAGAACATCCCGCGGACGATCTCGCTCAGCACGTCGTGAGCCACGCGCGTGATCCCCGTGTAGTACAACAGGGCGCGCGACTGGTAGTCGGCCGTCGCAAAGAACTCCCCCGGCAGATGCCGCACCACGGTCCGTTGGCCGATTCCCGGCTGGCTTTCGACCAGCTTGGCCCCCGCGACCAACCCGCCGAATTGATCCTGCCATCCGCCCCCGCTGCCGAGCATCTGCTCGATGGCGCTCACCCGCGCTGCGATCTCCTGCACGTCCCAGCCGTGACCGCACAAATCGCCGAGCGTCCCCAGAACCGTGGCCGAGAGAATGCTGCTCGCCCCCAGTCCCGACCCCTTGGGGACCGCCGACAACATCGACAGGTCGATCCCCCCGCCGAACCGCTCGAGCTGTTCGGCGAGCGAGCCGTACCGCCCCCCGTTGAACTGGGGGTGAAAACCGCAGATCGCAAACGCCGCCTTGGCCACGGCGAACCCGCTGCCGATGCCTCCGTAACTGCCGACGTCGTCGTACGTGGTCAGCGTCTCGCTCAACCCCAGATCGATCGAACGAATCGTCAACGTCCGCTCGCTGCACCGTCGGGCGAACGCCTGGATCGGCGCCTGGCCGTTCAGCTCGACCGCCGCGTTCACCACGCTCCCCCCGTGTTGCAGGCAGTACGGCGGCGTGTCGGTCCAACCCCCGGCCAAGTCGATCCGCACCGGGCTGCGGCCCCACACGATCTGGTCGTCGGCCAGCCGAAATTCCGGCTGCACCGGCCGCTGCCGATACGGTTCGACGATCGCCTCGCGCAGCAACGCAAACGCCCGCGATTCGTCGTCGCGCCACGCCTCGTCGCCGCGCAGTCGCCGTACTTCCGCGTGAAACATCCGATGGCCAATCGCCTGCATCAAGTCGCCGTCGCCGACCGAGTCCGTCGGCAGCGGGGTCGACGAGTCTGCCATCGTTCGGGCCGTATGAGCCAGATCAAGCTTGTAGAACACGCTCTTGGCGCCATGCCGGATCATCGTCGGCAGCACCCGCCGGCGCAGTTCCAGTCGCTGGGAGTACAGTCGCTCGAGATTGGCGTTCTGGGCCAGCTCCCGCGCCGACGCCCGCGGCGCCGCGAGCCATGCGGCTCGAGCCTTCGTGTCCTTGCGCGGCTCCTCCGCAATCGTCCACGCGACGAACTCCGCCGTCAGCTGCTCGCGCGTCGCCACAGGGAACAGCGGCGCCAACTGAAAATCGTGCGTCGGCTCGATCCCCGCCTCGGGCAGCGAGATCCCGCGCCGCTGGAACCACTCGGCCGCGGGCCGCTCGAACCACATCGTCGCCGGATCGCCGACCGCCCCGCGAAACGCGTCGGCGTACCCGTAGCAACGCAGCCCCCACCGGTCCTCGCCCAGCGGCACGAAGTCCAGACACGCCCCCGCCGGCAACTCCAACCGCCAGTCGTTTCGCGGGACGCCCGTAATCACATGCCGCGACGCCAACGTCCAACTCGCCGGCAGGTAGCTGTTTTCCACCCACAGCGAGTGATTGTGTTCCAACCGCACGGGCGAGCCGAATTCCGAGTCCTGAATGAACTGTCGCGGCTGGGCCAGCGACGACACGGCCCCCAGCGACGTCTGGTCGCGCACGACGTTCTGCAATTGGTAGGCCGACTCGACGAGATCGGCCGTCGTGCCGAAGTGATAGAACTGGCCGTCGCGCACCGGCACGACTGCGACCGACAGGGCCGCAATCTCGGCGTCCGCGTCGGCCGGCTTCTCCCCCAAGCTGAGAGCCCATTGGCCGTACAGGTCGTAGGACGCGGGAACCTCGCCGGCGAACGCCTCGCGCCGCGCATCCCACCCGCACTTGGCCAGCAGACACGTCACGGCCCGCTCGCTGAGCAGCCACGCCCCGACGTCGATCAGAAACGCCGCGTCGCGCGACCGTTCGCGGATCTCGTCCGGCGAGGGTTTCTGCAAAAAGGTGACCAACCGCTGCGGCTCGCGCGGATCGACGAACAGCACGCCGTAGCGCTGCGCCTCCTCCGGCGACGCCCACATCCCCAGGATCACCACGTCGGCCTCCGGCAGCCGCGGCAGCGACGACTCGCACCGCAGCAGCACGTCGCCGCTGGCCACAAGCACCCGCGCACGCGGCCCGCACTGTTCGAGGGCTTGCCGCAGAAACGGTTCGTTGAGCTCGAGCAGCGTTTGCCCCAGCCGCTGTCCCCGCGCCCACCGCAGCGCGGGCATCGGCAGAAACAACTTTCCCGCCGGCGCATACGCGGGCAGCCGCCGACTCTCCCCGCCGCCGTGAATCACCAGCCGCCGCTTTGCTTCCAGCCACTCCCGAAACGAACCGATCCCGCTTCGCCGCCACGCCTCGTGCAGGGCGAACGCCGTCCCGCCCCCCGACCCCAACTGCGAGTCCGGCGGATCAAACACCGCGACGGCTCGCTGCGCAACCCCCGGTTCGCAAGCCGCCAGCGACACGCACATGTGGGGCGGGACGGACAAAATCAAATCAGGATCGGACGAATCGAGTCGGAGAGTCATTGAGCGTTGGAGAGTACGAAGAAAGGAAGCGTGCGCGTCCGCTCGAACCAACGAAACGGGAACGACCGTGAGTCGCCATCTTAAACGGCGTGAAGCGGTCCGCCATCACTCGGCTGTCCGAATGCCGTGGGCGATCGCAATTTTCTGGAACCTGCATTCAACGAACAAGTTGCGAAATTCGAATCCAGCCAACCCTTTGACCGGCTCCTGAGCCCCGAGCCACCCAATGCTCAGTCAGAGGTCTCCTCAAAGCGAATCAGGATGCATAATTGACGCCAAGACCGACTTCAGCACTTCCTCGGAAAGGTCCGCGTCATCGACCGCGCGCGCCAGGACCATCGCACCGACCATGCTGGCGTAGATCGTAAGTGCGCGCTCGCGTTTCTTCGGAAGGGAGACTCCTGGCAGAAGCTGCACCAGTGCGTCGACCACTGAGCGGACGCCATGAGTGAAGATGCTGCGAACTGGCGAGTCAAGGCGCGCCGCTTCCGCGCCCAGCGCTGCAAGCATGCATCCGTCGGCCGGCTGGTCACGGTGCGTGGCAGACAGATAAGCACTCGCGACGGTAGATAAGGCGTTCTCACCCCCGTGCTCAGCCGCATGATGGAAAGCGTCGAGCGACCGTTTCAGCGCGTGCTCGCATGCCTGCGCCATCAAATCCTCTTTCGACGAGAAGTGGCCGTAGAAGCCGCCGTGGGTGAGTCCGACGACTTTCATCAGTTTCGCCACTCCGATGCCGTCGAAGCCGCGCTCGCGAAACAGCCGCGCCGCAGTTTCGATGATCCGTTCTCGGTTCTTTTCTGCCTCCGCTCTGGTAACTCTCATCTTCAACCTCCTGGGGCCGCCGTAAACTTGGACTAGTCCGAAATCGAGGACGCGTAAGTCGTGTTAACAACAAGGTTTGTGGTGAGTGCGTCAGCGATCGTCAATTCCAAGGACGTTCCCTCTTGACATTATAGATGACGTTCATAATATATCAAATAGATGACACGCGTCATGTATAGGCTTCCGTTTCGGCGTTCAACTCAACTTCGCTGGAGATCGAATATGAACAAGCACTGCGAACGCGGAATGGCCAAGGTCGCCCTAGTGACAGGCGCCTCGTCAGGCATCGGCCGCGCGACGGCAGAAACGATCGTGGCGGCGGGCTACAAGGTCTACGGCACCAGCCGGCGGGTTGTCTCGGCAGACGAGAGGCCGTTCGAGATGCTGACGCTTGATGTTACGAGCGATGAATCGGTTGCAGCAGCCGTCAGTGAGGTGCTACGTCGTGAGGGTCGCATCGACTTGCTGGTAAACAACGCTGGATTCAGTCTCGCTCCGGCTGGAGCAGAAGAAAGTTCGATCGAGCAGGCTCAATCGATCTTCGACACAAACTTCTTCGGAATCCTCCGCATGACCCGAGCCGTCCTGCCGCAAATGCGAAGCCAGCGAAGTGGCCGCATCGTCAATATCGGGTCCATCCTGGGTTTCTTGCCAGCACCGTACATGGCGCTCTATGCCGCAACCAAGCACGCGGTCGAAGGTTATTCCGAGTCGCTTGATCACGAACTCCGCACATGGGGCATCCGCGTGTCGGTGTTGGAGCCTGCCAGCACGAGCACGCAGATCGACGCGAATGCGCCGGAGGCCGACGCAAAGCTCGATGAGTATCGCGAAGCGCGTACGGCCGTGGGCCAGAGACTGACGCAGATGATCGAGAACGGCGACGGCCCAGGAGTCGTCGCTGCTGTTGTGCTGAAAGCTGCCAGCGCGGCCCGGCCAAAGCTTCGATACACGGTCGGGGCCGCAGCAGGCCGCTTGCGATGGATTCGCAGCTTTGCGCCCGCCGGCATGGTGGATTCGGCGATTCGGAAAGAATTGCGACTCCACACACTAACGCCGGCACATTAGCGACCCGAGGGACGTCATGAACTGGACAATGAGCATGAGTCGACAATAATCCGACATGCGGGAACGAGAAAATGATGAAAGCACAAATCATCAATCGGTATGGAAATCACGTCGCACTACACATGGCCGAATTGCCGACCCCGGCCATGCGCGAAGATGATGTCTTGGTCCAGGTTCACGCTGCCGGGGTCAATCCACTGGATGCGAAAATCAAGTCCGGCGAGTTCAAACTCATCCTGCCGTATGGACTGCCACTCATTTTGGGAAATGATGTCGCTGGGATTGTAGTGGGCGTTGGATCTCGCGTGAAACGGTTCAAGCTCGGCGATGAAGTCTATGCGCGGCCTAATAAGGATCGGATTGGCGCCTTCGCCGAATTCATTGCGATGCATGAAAATGACGTGGCCTTGAAGCCGAGAACGCTCAGCATGCAGGATGCCGCTTCACTTCCACTGGTGGGTCTGACTGCCTGGCAAGCCCTGGTCGAAACGGCAAATCTCAAGAAGGGGCAGAAGGTATTCATTCAGGCGGGGTCCGGTGGCGTCGGCACGTTCGCGATTCAGTTGGCGAAGCATTTGGGCGCTATGGTCGCCACAACAACTAGCGCAGCAAATGTCGCTCTGGTCAAAACGCTGGGGGCCGACGTCGTGGTCGACTACAGGCAGGAGGACTTTGAAGGCGTCCTGAAGGACTACGATGTGGTCCTCCACAGCCAGGACGCAAAGATCCTCGAAAAGTCGCTGCGAGTGCTTCGCTCAGGCGGGAAGCTCATTTCGATCACAGGTCCGCCCGACGCCGAGTTTGGCGAGGAAATCGGCGCGGGCTGGTTCCTAAGAACCGTGATGCGATTTCTAAGCAGGGGAGTGAAGAGGAGAGCAAAGCGGCTTAACGTCGACTACTCGTTTCTCTTCATGCGGGCCAATGGGCGTCAATTGAGCGAGCTTACATCTCTCGTCGACTCTGGCGTGATCCGTCCTGTCGTGGATCGTGTCTTTCCGTTTTCGGAAACCAATGATGCTTTGGCGTATGTGGAGACAGGCAGAGCCAAGGGCAAGGTCGTGGTCAAAGTCATTTGATCATCGCCCAGAAAATCGCCGTCTGTTCGTTTGAACTCAGGCTCGTGAAGTTCGATATGACGAACTTGGGTCCGAAAGGAACCGCCCTGTTAGCTCTGAGGGGTCTGTTAATCAGAGATTTGGAGAGTTTTGGCGCGAGATTTCGGGGTGCGGAGGGAACCCTGGGGGTTCCTATCGGACCCCGGTCCCGATCTCTCGAAACAGAGAGCGCCGGCGTACAGCCGAAATCGTCGCAAACCCTTGCGACGAAAGGCCAGAAACGCGAAACGCCCGGCGGCCGATCTCTCGGCGCCGGGCGTTAACTGGACGGTGTTCTACGGACGTAGAAAACCTAAAAGCTCCCCCGGTAGGACTCGAACCTACGACTTAGCGGTTAACAGCCGCTCGCTCTACCAACTGAGCTACAGGGGAAGATTCGACTTGGCCGACGCCCTGGCAAGGGCGAAGGCCATGTTCGAAGTCTTCCAATTTACATCCCGCCGCCGGCGCCGGCAAGTGGAGCCGCGGGGCCCGATGGGGGGCGAAAATGAGGGTCGTGTGGGACGAATCGTTGCGACGGGCACAGGCGTGCGCAGAGGAGGCGCTGTGCTCGAAGCGAGCGTTCCTCGCCGGCGGTTGCGGGACGCGGAGCAGGGAGCGAGTCGGGGGCGGTCAGCTTCCCAGGACCCCTTCCAACTCGGTTGCGGAGCTTTGGAAACTCGAGGCGGTCCCTTGGGCCAAGCTGTTCACCGACGCCAGACAAGCGGCCGTGATCAGCGCCAGCAGGACGGCGTACTCGACCGCCGTCGGCCCGTCTTCGTTGGCAAGAAACTCGCGGATGCGCGTAATCATGGTTTCCATCCTCATAGAACGCATCGAAGCGACTCGGTCGGAGCTCGCTTCCGTTCGGCGATAGCGCCCTCGCCACCGTCATTGAAAGCCTATCTTACCGCGACCGTCGAGGCGGGCGGTCGCGGGACGAATCGGGCTCGGGACGGCGAGTTCCTGACGCGAAGGGGTCGCGTTGTGCCGATTGCAGGGACGACGCCGGCGCTCGCAACGTTCGCGCCTCGGCGCCGGCGCACGAACAAGGCCGCCCGCGAACATAGTCGGGGCGGCCTGGAATTGTCGTCGGTCGATGCGGCGTCGGACGCCGGCGCTCGGTTACGCCTGAAACGAACTGCCGCAGCCGCAGCTCTTGACCGCGTTGGGGTTGTCGAACGTGAACCCGCGGCGGTCGATCCCCTCGTAGAAGTCGACCGTCGTGCCGTCGAGGTAGAGGGCGCTCTTCTTGTCGACGACGACCGGGACGCCGTGGAACTCGTATTTCGAGTCGGCCTTTTCGTCGAACGCCTTGTCGAAGCCGAGCGAGTAGCTGAACCCGCTGCAACCGCCGCCGGCGACGCCCACCCGCAACACGGTCCCTTCTTCCAGCTTCTGATCGGCCATGATTCGCTTGACTTCGCTGGCGGCCTTTTCGGTCAGAACGACGCTCATGGAAACTATCCTCACGGTATGGCTGAAGTGAACTCGCGCGGCGATCGCGGAGCGGGGGAATTCGCTGCAAGCGTGCGGCGGCTGCGTCGGGCCGATGCGGCAGGTCGACGGCGGCTCCTTTCAGATTATACCACTTTGCCGGGCAAGAAAACCCGAGCTGGTTCCCCGGAAGGGGGCTACCGCAGGCCGCGCAGGCGGTCCACAGCCGCGACGACCATGGCCGCGGCCCGGTCGATTTCGTCCGCGGTGGTGAAGCGGCCGAGGCCGAACCGCAGGGTACTACGAGCCCGATCCTCCGACAGGCCCAGGGCGGTCAGGACGTGGCTGGGCGCCGGTTCGGCTGAGGAGCAGGCGGCTCCGGTGCTCACCGCAAGCTCCGGCATCGCCAAGAGCAAGGCCTCGCCGTCGACGTCGCCGAACGCCACGTCGAGGTTCCCGGGCAGGCGCAGCGGTCGTCCGGCCGCGTCGAGGGCGTCGAGCGCCGGACCGCACAACTCGATCCCGTCTAGTCGCGCGCGAAGCGCATCCCACAATCGCTGCCGGAGTCCGCTCAGCCGGGACATTTCCGCGGCGAGGTCGGCCGCGGCCAGCGCGAGCGCTTTGGCCAGGCCGACGATCCCGGGGACGTTGAGCGTGCCGCTGCGGAGGCCGAGCTCTTGCCCGCCGCCGGTGATTTGCGGTTCGAGCCGCACCCCGGGGCGCGACCGGCGCACGTACAGCGCGCCGACCCCCTTGGGACCGTGGAGCTTGTGCGCGGTGAAGCTCAACAGGTCGACCCCTAGGCGCCGTAGGTCGACGGGGATCTTGCCGACGGCCTGGGTTGCGTCGCAATGGAACGGCACGCCGCGCTCCCGGCAGGCCGCCGCGAGCTCGTCGATCGGCTGGACGACGCCGATTTCGTTGTTGGCCAGCATCGCGGTTGCGAGCGCCGTGTCATCGCGAAGCGCGGCGGCGAACTCGGCGACGGCGATGCGCCCGGCGTCGGGGCGACCGTGGGGCGCGACTCCCAGCAGTCGGACCTCGTAACCGCGGCGCGCCAGACGCGCCAGCGGGTCGAGCACCGCGCGGTGTTCGGTGGCGGCGCTCAGCAAGCGGTCGCCGCGCCGCCGCGCCCTTTCGGCGACGCCGCGGATCGCCAGGTTGTTGCTCTCGGTGGCGCCGCTGGTGAAGACGATCTCCTCGGGCTCGGCATGGAGCAGTTCGGCGATCGCGTCGCGGGCCGCGTCGACGGCGCCGCGGGCCCGCTGGCCGAAGCGATGGACGGCGCTTCCCGCGTTGCCGTACTCGACGCCGAAGTACGGCAACATCGCCTCGACGACCCGCGGGTCGACCCGCGTCGTGGCGTGATTGTCGAGATAGATCGGCTCGCCGGCGCTCATGCCATCATGCTACGCGGCGAGCGGCGCGAGTTCCATCCGATCGGCGAAGAGCCGACGGACCGCCCCGACAATTCTCGCGGCACAAGAACATTTCGCGCGATGGCGCGAAGATGAGGCCGCGTAGACGCCAAACCCTCCGTGGGCCGGGGCGTCTCGCTTTGCGTCTTCGCGCGGTTGCGCGAGTTCCCGACAACGTACCGGGCGTTTCACGCGTTGCTGCCGAACAGCGCCCGGACGACGATCTGAGACCAGGACTCGAACCGGTCGAGTTCGGCGAGAATGTCGCTCACGGGGCGGAAGCCGGTTTCTTGGATGTCGGCCTCCCGCGGGCGAACCTCGGGGGCCTCCAGGTCGAAGACGTGGACCACGCCCAAGTGGACCTGGCCGACGGGCGTTTCGTCGTCATTGATGAGCCCGACGCACTGCGCAGCGTAGGGTGCGTCGATCGCGACCTCCTCGGCGAGTTCG
This sequence comes from Pirellulales bacterium, assembly GCA_019636345.1. Classification (NCBI taxonomy): domain Bacteria; kingdom Pseudomonadati; phylum Planctomycetota; class Planctomycetia; order Pirellulales; species Pirellulales bacterium. Next base: position 33,793 of record JAHBXQ010000009.1, read on the forward strand.
CGCTGCATGCCTTCGCGGTAGACGTCGTGGTGGTTGTCGGCCAACTCGGCGTCGACCGTCGAGATATGTCCCCCGACGCCGACGCTGCGTTTGGCCCGCAGCCGCGCTTCGCCCTGTCCGCCGCCGCGGGTGTATTGGAAGAGCTGCACGACGCCGTCGGAGCCGACGTAGCGAAACAGCACGTAGGGGATGAGCTGTTTGAAACTCGGGTCCTGTTCCATCTCGCCGCGGGGGCGGTAGCTCAGGTCGTCCCCTTCGAGCAGCGCGGGCAGATATCGCTCGACCTCGGGCGAGAAGCCCTGGAAGTGACCCAAGGCATGAAACCGCGCGGTCGGCACGACCAACACTCGTTCCTCGGCGACGGTCGACATCAAGGGCGTCCTTTGCTGTGCGGGGCGGGGCGAGCCGGGAGTATAAGGGATCGCTCGACGATCGGCTATGAGTTCGGCCGGCTAGGTCGTGATCCCATTTGCGGCCTTGGGTGGCTGGGGTCGCAGCGCAGCGGAGCCCCCAGAGGATCTGCTGGGGGCTCACTTCGTTCGACCCCAGCCACCCATCAATTTGGCAAAAGGCATCACGACCCGTCGGGGGGCCTACGCCGTGCGCAGCGCGTTCTCGACGCGACGAATCGCTTCTTCGACCGAGCAAGCCGCGTCGCCGACGGTGATCTCTCCCTCGCGGCGAATCAGTTCGTCGAATCGCTTGTGGGCCGCGACGACCGTGCTGTGGCTGCGGCGGCCGAAGAAGTCGCCGATCTCGCTCAGCGCGGCGCGGGTGTACTTGCGGGCCAGCCACATCGCCAGCGTGCGCGGCTCGGAGACCGAGCGGGAGCGGTTGTCGCTCTTGAGCCGCTTCGCCTCGACGCCGAACACTTCGCACACGGCTCGTTGGATGTCGGCCAGCCGAACTTGCGGGACGTGTTGCCGGCAGAACTCGCCGAGCGCCTCGGTCGCCAGGTCGACGGTGATCGGCGTCGAGCGGGCCATGCTGGTCGCCACGAGTCGATTGATCGCACCGCCCAGTGAACGGGCGCTGCCGACGACCTGTTGGGCGACCAGCTCGAGCACTTCGTCGGCGAGCTCGAGCTTGAGCCGCAGCGAAATGCCGCGGACGATCGCCAGCCGGGTGGCGTAATCGGGCAAGTCGATCTGCACGGCGAGCCCCGCGGAGATTCTTGCCGCGAGATCGGCGCTGATCGATTGCATTTCGGCCGGCGACCGGTCGCCGGCGAGAACGATCTGCCCGTCGCGGCGCTGGATGGCGTCGACGGTGTGGAGGAACTCGTCGATCGTGGCTCGCTTGCCGGCGAAGAACTGCACGTCGTCGACCAGCAGCATTCCCAAGCGGCGATACTTCTCGCGGAAGCTGGGGAGGAGTCGGCGATCGAGGGCCTCCAAGAACTGAGCGGTGAACTGCTCGGCGGTGACCAGCACGACCCCGCGTCGGCCGTCGTGGCGCAGCGCGTCGTGGGCGGTCGCTTCGAGCAGATGCGACTTGCCGGTTCCCGCGGCGCCGAACAGGACCAGCGGGGAGTAACGCCCGGGCAGCCGAGCGGCTTCGGCCGCCATGTGCCGCGCCAAGCGATTGCCCGGCCCCTCGACGAACGTCGCGAAGGTCCAGCGGTCGCTGCGCGGCTTGGGCGCGGGACGTTCCGGCAGGCGGCGCGGCTCGCGCCGCGGGAGGCGCGGTCCGGGGCGCTCGAGCGGCAACAGTTCCTGCGTCTCGGCCCCGTCCTGCGCAGCGCCCGCTGCCGCTGCGACCGGCGTCGCGGCGTGCTGCACATGGAGAACGACCGCCGCCTCGGTGCGGAGGAACTCGCTGCAGCGGGCGACCAACTCGGGCAGCATGCGGCGCTTGATCCACTGCAACTCGGCTCGCGAGACGCACCAGACGTGCAGCGCGGTTTCCTCGAGCCGCAGCTCGCAGGGGGCGCCGAGCCAGAGGTCGAAGCGTTCGGCGCCCAGGCGCGAGCGAAGGAACTCGCGCATGGCGGACAGCCTGTCCCGATCGTCCTTGAACACGTCCTGCTCGCGTGCCAGGCGCTTCGCCGAACGCCCTGCCGCGGCGCCCCGGCGATTCCTGCCGGTGCGAGCGGTGCGTCTCTCGGCGATGCGCGACCCGATGAAATCGAAAAAGAAGGCGTCGCAATCGCGGCCGGCGTCATCGCCGTCCTCGGTTGCGTCGTCAGCGGCCCCCGTCGTCGCTGACTGTCGTCTGTGACGAGCGGCGATTCTAGTGGTGCTAGCACGCCCCGCCCAGCCCTTGACGAACCCCGGCGACGCGTCCCGCGCCGGCGCCCGGTGAGTTGCTCGGAAAATCGACCGCCGCGCGACGACGGTCGGCGAAAAAAATCTTCGCCGAATCTTCACGGCCAGGTGGATAACGTGTCGGGGCGCTTCGTCGCGCCGATTTTCGCGCTTCGTCGGTGCGGAGACGCCTGTTCTGCGGGTCGGGCGCGGGCGACACAGCAACGCGCGACGACGCTGAGATTGTCGCCGAGACGCTAACTCTCGCCCCTGTCGCCGGTTGAGCGCGGCGTGTCTAGACGGGCGTACACGCGCCGACGTTCCCATTCCTGGAACCCGCACGCGCCGTACATGCGCAGCGCCGGGGCGTTCGCGGCGTCGACCGCAAGCACGACCCGCTCGGCTCCGCCCCGCGCCGCGCAGGACAGCGCGTGCCTGACGATCTGTTCGCCGAGGCCCAACCCGCGGAATTCCGGGACGACGCCCATGTAGACGAGTTCCCAGTTGCCGCTTTCGGGGTGCGCGGCCAATAGCAGCACGCCGGCGTCGACCCCGGCGCGGGTCACGCGAAACCAATGCTCCGGCTCGGGAGTTCCCTGGGCCGCGTAGGACGCCAGCGTGTCGCCCACAGGCCGCGCGCCGTCGAGCGCCGGGCAATCGAGCGAGCCTTCGTAAGTTCGCTGCAGCAGAGCGGCCAGCCGCTCAGGATCGCGGCCCGCGCCGCCGTGAAACGTCAACGGCGAAGCGTCGCTCGAAACAGGTTCGGCCCCCTCGATCGCCGGGGCGAAGAGATACGCAAGTTCCGCAAGCAGGGGAAACCCTGCCGGGGGGAGCAATCGGGCAAGCCGCGCATCGCTGAGGCTTCGCAGCGTCTGCGCGAGCGCGAACCCGCGCCGGTCGACGAAGTGCGCCGCGGCGGCGAGCAGGGCTGCGGCGTGCGGGTCGTCCTCGCCGGGGCCCCACACGACCGCCCCGTTGCCGGCTTGCGGCTGAACCCAAACGGCGCCGACGACCAGCGGCCCTTCGTAGGCGACAAGGAGCCCCTCGAGCTGCTCCGCCGCAGCCCCGCGGAGCGTCTCGACAAGCCCGTCGCGTTCAACCAGCGGCAGAGCGTCGTACAGCACGCGGAGGGCCGCTTCGCGATCGGCCTGGGAGCAGGAGCGAACGGTTGGCAAAGGGGCGGTGTCCATGCCGGCAGGATACTCGAAACCGGCCGAACAGGAACGGGCGGTCGATCAACGGCCGGCGCGGCCGTGCCGGGCCCGGATCGCCAGACTCCTGCCGGCCGAGGCGAGGTTCGTCCCCAGTCGGCTTGGCTACCACAACTGCCGCGGCATGTTGAGGTCGTCGAGTTGATTCTTGGGGACCCGGCTGCGGGGGAAGAAGGCTCGCCACCCTTGGCTCTTCTCGTCCGATTTCTGGTCGGCGAGGCTCGCCTCGGCTGGCTTGGACGGCGCTTCGGCTGCGGCCTGAGCCGGCGCCGCGGGGGGGGCGGGGCTTGCCTTCGCCGTCAGCGGAGGGAGCTGCGCCACGATCGGCTTGCCGGTGTCGATCTGCTGCAGATCGAGTTCCACCGAGAAACTGTCGTGCGGCGAGCTTTCCCACAATACGGGCGCCGGGCGAGTCCGTAGTTCGCAGATCACGTCCTTGTCGCGGTGGTACTGAAACAGTTGCTCGGCCGGGGTGAGCGACGGCTGCCGAGTGAGTCCAAACCGTTGCGTCGCCACCGTGACGATCTGCGTCGTGTCGCCGGTGCGGCCGCGAAACGTGATCCGCTCGACCCGCCCGGTGGGGCCGAAGTAGTAGGTGAGGGCCCCGGCCAGATCGTGCAACTGGGGGCCGGTGACCAACGGGACGCGGACCCCGTACAGGTCGAGCGTGCCGAGGGAGGTCGACTTCCGCGGCCAGCGCTGGTAGACCCACTCCTTGGTGACGTCCATGCGAAAGACGTCGTTGGCCGAGTAGGTCGGATACCCTTCCAGCGGCGTGCTGACGGGGATAATCTCGGACCCCGGCGCCTTGGGAGGTTCCAAGGTCGGCAAGGGGCGAAGCGGGGGGGCTTGCGAGAAGGCCCCGCCGGGGCCGGCCAGCGGGAGCAACTCCGGCGTCGCCGGAGCGGCCGAGGAACTGGCGAACGACGGCAGTTTCACGTCGCGGGCCCACTCGGGGGCGTTTGACGCAACGTACGGAACCGCCACCGAGGCGGCCAGCAGCGTCGGCATCCGCAAAGCACGCGGGACCATGGCAACAGTTCGGCGTCGGGAGACGGGCGAGCGACAATCAGCAGCGGGGGGCGACGGAGCAACCCCTGAATCGGTCATCGTCCCGCGGGACGTTGGCGACGCAACTGGTTCGACGCGGACCGAACCCCTTGCCCGACGCCGGCAACGGGCATTTTCGCATCAGTCGGCAACACCGGATTAAACTCACAGCGATGGATCGAACCGCACGCAGCAACCGCAGACAAGCGTCGAGGAAGGCGGATTCTGCCAGCTTGCCCTGGCGTCGAGTCCGAGCGTCCACGAATCGCGGGAGAGGTTGATCGCCCCGTGGCTGAGTTCTCCGATTATTCCTGGTTGACCGGCGCCGAAGCGGCGCGCGTGCTCGCCGACGCGGTCCGGGACGGCCGGCCGCTCCACCAGCGGTTGGCGTCGCTGCGCGGCGTGATCGGGCCGGTTCGCGCGGGGTTGGTCGTGGAACTCGTCGAGCAACGAGCTCGCGGAGCCGAGAAGTTCGGCCCGCTGGCCGAGCGGCTGTTCGGCACGCGGACCCAGTGGGAGCAGGCGACCGACGCCTGGATCGCCCGGTACAAGGCGGCGCGCTTCGCCACGGCAGGGAGCGGGCCGGTCGAGGACTTCTGCACCGGCATGGGGGGCGATCTTGTCGCGCTCGCTGAGCGGCGGGCGACAACGGGCTGGGACTTGAGCGAGGCAGCCGTTGCGTTCGCTGAAGCGAATCTCGCCGCGGTCGGCGCCGAGCGGGGCGCGGTGCGACAGGGGGACGTCGAGGATTGCACGCCGGACGTGTACGGCGCCTGGCACGTCGACCCTGATCGGCGCGTCGATGGGCGGCGTTCGACGACTCCGGAACTTCACTCGCCGACGCCGGCGACGATCGACCGCTGGCTGGCTGCTTGTCCGCACGGGGCCGTGAAACTCGCCCCGGCGACGCGACCGCTGGTCGAGTGGATCGAGCGTGCAGAGTGGGAATGGATCAGCCGCGGCCGTGAGTGCCGACAGTTGGTCGCCTGGTTCGGCGATCTGCGAACCAGCGCCGGGGGAGGGGAGGGGGCTGCCCGGCGCGCGACTCGGGTCGTGCCTCGCGCCGGAGTTGACAGCGCGCTCGCATCCTATGATCACGAACTCGCGAGCTTCGCCGCTTCGCCGCAGTCAGCCGAGAATGTCGTCGATGCGCCGCGGCAGTTTGTGTTCGAGCCCGACCCGGCGCTGATCGCCGCGGAACTCGTCGGCGCCATGGCGAACGAGCGGGGGTTGGCGACGCTCGGCCCGGGGAGCGTCTATCTCACGGGCGACAAGGCGATCGCATCGCCGCTGTTGGCCGCGTTCGAGGTCGAGGAGGAGGTCCCGCTGCGAACCGCGGCGGTCGCGAGCCGACTGGCCGAGCGTCGGGTCGGCGTCGTCGAGGTGAAAGTCCGGGGCGTTGCGCACTCTCCCGAGCAGTTCCGTCGCGCCCTGAAATTGCGCGGCGAGAACACGGCGACGGTGTTCCTGACCCGCATCGGCCGCCGCGAGACGGCGCTTCTCGCCCGCCGCGTGCCGAGCGACTGATCGCGGCTCTGGGTGAGAAGCACCTCGCGCAAATGGCTGCATCAGGACCGTAATACCTTTTGCCAAATTGATGGGTGGCTGGGGTCGCAGTGCAGCGGAGCCCCCAGGGGATCCCCTGGGGGCTCACCTCGTTCGACCCCAGGCACCCTTCCAAGTGCGCAAATGGTATCACTACCTGCATCCGTTGCGCCAAGACGCCCGGGCGGCGATTGGCTACAATGCGGCATTCTCGACCAGCCGAGCGCCGTTCGCGGCGAGCACCTGCCATGCGTCTTGCTTTCAGTTCCAACGCTTACCTGAGCTTCTCGATCGAGGAGACGATCCGCCGGATCGCGGCGATCGGTTATCAGGGGATCGAGCTTCTGGCCGACGTCCCCCATGCGTGGCCGGCGGGATTGTTGCCCGAGCGGGTCGAATCGATTCGCAGCGCGCTGGACGATGCGCAGCTGACGATTTCGAACGTGAACGCGTTCATGATGAACGCGGTCGCCGATCCGCGGCAGCCCTACTGGCACCCCGGGTGGACCGACCCCGATCCCCACTACCGAGCGATTCGCCGCGAGCACACGAAGCGTTCGCTGCGGTTGGCCGCGGACCTGGGCGCTCCGCACGTGACGACCGAGCCGGGGGGCTTGCTCGCGCCGGGACAAACGCGGGCCGAGGCGACCGCCATTTTCTACGAGGAACTGATGCCGTGCGTCGAAGTCGCCGAAGCGACGGGCGCGGGGCTGTTGATCGAGCCGGAGCCGGAACTGTTCATCGAGCGGTTCGACGAGTACCTGGAGTTCGTCGCCCGCGTCGACTCGCCGCGGGTGGGGCTGAACTTTGACGTCGGCCACGCCTACTGCGTCGGCGAGGATCCGCAGGACTGGGTCGCGCGGATGGCGCCCCACTCGGTTCATTATCACCTGGAGGACATCGCGGCCACCCGGGTCCACCAGCACCTGATCCCGGGGCATGGCGCGATCGACTTCGCGGCGACGCTGGCCGCGATCGCCGCGACCGGGTATCGCGGGTGGTTGACCGTTGAGTTGTACCCTTACGGCGCCGATCCCGACGGGGCGGCGCGCGAGGCGAAGCAGTATCTGGACGAAAAGCTCGCCGCGGTTGCGACTTCCCCCCGCATCGTATCGTGAGTGGTGCGATGAATCGTCGCGAGGCTCACGCCGACGCCGAAGACCGAGCACTGCGGGCGTCGTCCTCGGCATCGACGGGTCTTGCGGCGACGATGCTCGCGTGGCGTCAACTGCTGCGGCTGGGGAACGTGTTCACGGCGGCGTCGAACGTGCTGGCGGGGTTCCTGCTGGTGCAACGCGGGTGGTCGCCGGGGGGCGTTCTCGCGGGACTCGTCTTCGCGTCGACGACATTGTACGCGGCGGGGATGGCGCTCAACGATGCGTACGACGCCGAGGTCGACGCCCGCGAGCGGTCGGAGCGGCCCGTGCCGTCGGGAAGGGTCAGTCGCCATGCGGCGTTCGCGGTCGGCTGGACGCTGTTGGCCGTCGGCGTCGGGGCGGCGATCGTCGCGTCGCTGGTCTCGGGACTGGTCGCCCCGGCGATTGTCGGCGGATGCTTGGCGGCGATGATCGTCATGTACGACGCGGGGTTGAAGCGCACCTGGGCCGGGCCCGTAGCGATGGGGTGGTGCCGATTTCTCAACGTGCTGTTGGGGGCGAGCGTCGCGGCGGACCTGACTGCCGAGCCGGCCGCGTGGAAGTACGCCGCCGCCATCGGGATGTACACGCTCGGGCTGAGCTGCCTCGCCCGCGGCGAGGCGACCGACCAACGCGACGCGTGGCCGCTGGCGTGGGGCGCCGCGGCGCTGGTCGGCGCCGCGGGAGCGATGCTGGCGATCGCCGACGGATTTGCGTTGGTCGTGCCGCGGTACGCATGGGGGGCGCTGGTGCTGCTGGCGTTCGCCGGCGTCGGATTGGCTTGGGCGCATGCTGCGCGGGGCGGGATGCAGCGGCGCATTCAAGCGGTCGTGGCGCTGCTGCGAGGGTTCGTCGCGCTCGACGCCCTGGCCGCCCTGGCTGCCGCCGGATGGGGCGCCGCGGCGATCGTCTTGGCGCTGCTTGCGCCGACGATGATCGCTTCCCGCCGGGCGCCGATGACATAATCGATCGAGCAAGCGACGCAACCGCTCGGCGGAACCTCGAACTCCCGCCGCTTCCCGTCAACAATCAAACATCGAACATCAACCATTCCCGTGTTGCTCGGCTACAACACCAACGGACTTGCGCATCACAGCCTGCCGGCGGCGCTGGAGTTGCTTGCTGGGCACGGCTATGAAAGCGTCGCGATCACGCTCGACTGTCACTGTCTCAATCCGTTTGCGGCTGATCATGCGGCGGAGCTTTCGCGGGTCGCCGAGTTGCTCGCGCAGCACAAGCTGCAGTCGGTCATCGAGACGGGCGCCCGGTTCCTGCTCGACCCGCGGCGCAAGCACCATCCGACGCTGCTGGCGGCGCGCGCGGGAGATCGGCGGCGGCGGGTCGAGTTCCTGTGCCGGGCGATTGACGTCGCGGCGTCGCTGGGGAGCGGGTGCGTCTCGCTCTGGTCGGGGGCGCCCGACGACGATCCGGAGGAGCAGGTCGCTTGGAACCGGTTGTGCGAGGGGCTGGGGTCGGTCTTGGAGTACGCCGAGCAAGTCGGCGTCGACGTCGGCTTCGAACCGGAGCCGGGAATGTTCGTCGACCGCATGGACCGCTACGCCGAGCTGCTTGCGCGCCTCGACTCGCCGCGACTCCAACTGACGCTCGACGTCGGCCACTTGCATTGTCAGGGAGAGACGCCGATCGCCGCGGCGATTCGGCAGTGGAGCGATCGGCTCGTCAACGTCCACATCGAGGACATGCGCGCGGGCGTGCATGAACATCTGCGCTTCGGCGAGGGGGAGATGGAGTTCCCGCCGATCATCGCCGCGTTGGCCGAGGTCGGGTACACTGGTCCCCTGCATGTGGAATTGAGTCGTCACAGTCACGAAGCCCCCGCGGCGGTCGCCCACGCGGTTGCGTTTCTGCGACCGCTCGTCAGTTGAACAAGGGGACAGGCGCCCTCGCGGATTGCCGCTTGCAGTGGGTCGCTTGCCTATTGCGGTTGCAGGTCGCCGTCACAGTCGAAGCGCTCGTTTTTGGATTGAGATTCGCACCATGGCCGATCATGTCGTCTTGCTTACGATTCCTGGGTTGCGGTTGCGCGACCTGGGGTCTATGCCGCGGTTGAGCGCGCTTGCGGCCAGGGGGGACGCGGCGGAGTTGGTTCCCAGCTTTCCTGCGGTGACATGCTCGGTGCAGGCGAACATGACGACCGGGACGCCGCCGTCGGAGCACGGGGTCGTCGCCAACGGTTTCTTTTGGCGCGAGCGGGGCGAGGTCGAGATGTGGACCTCGCCGGCCGATTGCATCTTGCGTCCGCAGCTTTGGGACTTGCTCCGCCGGCATGATCGCCGACTCGTCTCGGCCGTGTGGTTTCCGCTCCACAGCAAGCAGTGCGGCGCCGATTACGTCTGCACGCCGGCGCCGATTCACAACCCCGACGGCAGCGAGAGCCTGTGGTGCTACACGCGACCCGAGTCGTTGTACGGCGAGTTGGTCGACCGGTTGGGGCACTTTCCGCTGCACCATTTCTGGGGGCCGCTTGCCAACGTGAAGGGGACCGAGTGGATCGTTTCGTCGGCGATCATCGCCGCCGAGCGGTGGCGGCCCCATCTGTTCGATCTCTATTTGCCGCACCTTGACTACGCGGCGCAAAAGTCGGGGCCCGACAGCCCTGCGGCGATTGCGGCGCTTGGGGAACTGGACGAGCAGATCGGTCGGCTCGTCGACGGATTTGCCGCCGCGTACGGGGAGCCGGCGCCGCTGTGGCTCGTGGCAGGGGAGTATGCGATCACGCCGGTCGACCATGTGAGCTATCCCAATCGCGCGCTCCGCGAAGCGGGGCTGCTGACGCTGCGCGACACGGCCGACGGGCGGGTGATTGATTACGCGGGCAGCCCGGCGTGGGCGCTCGTCGATCACCAGTTCAGCCACGTGTTCGTCCGCGATCGCGACGCGGCGACGATCCGCCGGGCCGGCGAGGTGCTGCGCGCCATGCCGGGGATTGCCGACGTCTTCGCCCCCGGGGACGCTCCGCAGTACGACCTGCAGCATCCGCGCAGCGGCGAACTGATCGCGGTGAGCGAGCCGACGAGTTGGCAGGCCTACTACTGGTGGGAGTCGGACGCCGAGGCCCCGGCCTTTGCCCGTACGGTCGACATCCACAAGAAGCCCGGCTACGACCCGGCCGAGATGCACGTCGACATGTCGACGCGCGGCATCTCGCTTGACGCGACGCTGGTGAAGGGGAGCCACGGCGCCCCGGCCCTCGATCCCTCCCAGCGGACCGTGCTGTTGTCGTCCGAGCGCGGGGTGTTCGTCGAGCGGCCGATGGCCGACTGCGACGTGGCCGACGTCGTGCTGCGACAGTTCGGGATTTGATCCCGACGGCCGCGGATTGAACCACGACGGCCCGGCGAGCACGGGCTGGGTTCGGCGGCGTCTCATGCTCTCGCCGCGGGCGTTTCCGGGACGGCGCGTTTCGGGCGGAGGAGGCGTTCGAGCATCCAGCACGCCAAGGCCCAGGCTGCGCCGGCGGTGCAACCGGCGAGGACGTCGGTGGGCCAGTGAACGCCGAGGTACACGCGGCTGGCGCCGACGGCCACGGTGGCGAGCGTCGCCGTGGAAAGCAGGAACGCCTTGATCACGCCGCGAGTGGTGAACCGGGCCAGAGTCGCCGCGATCGTCAGATAGACGCACGCGGCCATCATCGCGTGGCCGCTGGGGAAGCTGGCGGTGTAGACATGCGACCCGTGGGGAACCAACTCGGGCCGCGGACGATCGAACGCGTTCTTCAAGGCGAGGCTGAACCCGATCGCCCCCAAGATCGCCAGCGCGACGAACGCCGCCTCCCAGCGGCGCTTGACGAGCCACAAGAACGTCACGGCGACGACCGACACGAGCGCTACGACGGCGATGCCTCCCAGCGCGGTGAAGTCGCGCATCATCTCCTCGACCCACGCCGGACCGAGCGGGTCTGCCGGATCGCCGGGAGTGCGCAGGGCGAGGACGACGCGGCGGTCAAACTCGCCCGCGGCGCCCGAGCGCATCGTCTCGGCCGTGCGGAAGAACCCCCACGACAGCGCCGAGCTGAGCATGATCAGCGTCAGCAGAACCGGTTCGCTGGCAAGTCGTTTCGGTCGGAGGGTCAAGGGCATTGCAGCGTGTTGAAACAGGGGCGGGCACGTTCACGACATGCCGGAACGACGCGCCGCGCTCGATCCTGCGGTTCAGCGGGGCGCGGCGAACCCGCGGCTTTGGCTGAAAAACGTGCGCGGGTTGTCGTACACGATGCGGCGGATGAGCGCGTCGTCATGGCCCCGCTTGCGCATCTCGAGAATGAAGTCCGGCACGGCGGTCGGCTTCGAGGGTCCCCAGTCCCCCGCGGAGTTGACCAGCACCCGCTCGGGGCCGTACAGCTCGACCATGTCGGCGGCCCGGGCCGGGGTGCACTTGGACACGGGGTAGAGAGTCATCCCGGCCCAGAAGCCGGAATCCAGCACGGGGCGAATCGTGTGTTCCTCGACGTGATCGATCAACACGCGGCCGCGGTCGATCCGAGCGTCGCCGACGAGCATGTCGAGGATCATGCGAGTCCCCTGGTGCTTGTCTTCCAGATGGGGAGTATGGATGAGGATCTGTTCGCCGGTCTTGAGCGCGAGTTCGATATGTTCCAGGAAGACGGTCGCTTCGTTGCGCGTGTTCTTGTTGAGCCCGATCTCGCCGATCCCCAGGACGCCGGGCCGGCCGAGGAACTCGGGGATCATCGCGATCACCTCGCGGGCCAGGGAGACGTTTTCCGCCTCCTTGGCGTTGATGCAGAGCCACGAGTAGTGCCGCACGCCGTACCAACCGGCGCGCTTCGGTTCGAACGTCGTGAGCTGCTCGAAGTAGTCGCGAAAGCCTTCGACGCTGCCGCGATCGTACCCGGCCCAGAACGCCGGCTCGCTGACGGCGACGCAGCCCATTTTGGCGAGCGTCTCGTAGTCGTCAGTGGTCCGCGAGACCATGTGAATATGCGGGTCGATATAGTCCATGGTGAAGCGGTGCGGAGCAGTGAGCGGAATTCCAAAGGGCGTCTCGGCGCTACAGGCCGAACGCGGCGCGCCACGATGCGTCGTACTCGCGGCTGAACAAGAGCTGCAGCCGCTCGGCTCGGTCGGGGCCCGGGCACGCCAAGATCGCGAGGGCGCGGTCGAGCCGGTCGCAACGGGGGTCGTCGGAGGGGAGTTCCCCCACGGCTCGGTCGAGCCGATCGAGCGCCGCGGCGGTCTCGAGGAGCCGCGCCCGGATCAGCAGGAAATCCTGATCGAGGACATGCTGTTTTGTCGGCGCAGCGAGGGCGGGACGGGGAGGCATGGCGGGGACGAGGGGGCAAAGTCGGGACAGCGCGGTCCGAAACGCCGCACTCGCTCGATTCTCGCCCCGCGGAGACGCCCTGGCAACCGACTCGGGGGGCGAGCGGGGCGAATCTGCCGATTCTGCGGGGCGAACAACCGGCACGGGCGGTGCGGAACGGGAGGAAGCGTCCTCGGGACCTTCATTCGCCCGCGGTTTTCCGCGGTGCGCCATCCGTAATCTACCTTTGCAGTAGCCTGAACCCGGCGACGGCGCGGGCTCCCCGCATTGACGTCGTCGCAGTCGCCGGCGGTTGTGCGTCGTCGTCGATCGAATCCCAGATCTGCAGCAGGTTCCCCGTCGTGCCCGCTCCGCTCGAGCTTACCTTCCAGACGCTTGCCAACAGCCGCAACGAAGCGGCCACGGGGGTGCTGTTGGCTGCGCTCGACTCGCCTGTTCCGGCGATCGTCAACGGGGCGCTCCATGCCCTGATGATGCGCCGGAGCAAGGCGGGACACTTGGGCGTGCTGCGACGATGGCATAGGTTGTCGTCCCACCAGCTTGACGTGTTGCGAGCGGGGCGAGGACGGATCGGCGCCGCGCTGCGCGATGCGCTGGTCAGCGACGATCCGCAGCTTGTGAAGAACGCCTGCGAGTTCTCGCTGGCGTTCAGCGAATACGACGTGTTGCCGACTCTGGTGACGATCGCCGAGGGGAGCGACTCGCGTCGCGCCGAACCGGCGCTGGTCCTGGTCGAGCAACTTGTCTCGCAATTGAGCCGGCTGTTGTGCGGAGGCCGCGACGCGCACGAGCGCCGCGATCCCGAGATTATCCGCCGCAACGTCCTCGAGAGTCTGGAACGATCGCTCGAGCGCTATCGCCGGCATCGGCGCGATGCGCTGGTCGAGGCGTTCGTGACGCTCGCGGGGGTGAACAGTCCGTTGCTGTTGTTGATGATCGACTCGCCGCACCATCCGTGTTACGACTCGGTGACGCACGCCCTGCTCCACAGCGAAAACCCGGGGGTGCTGCATTTGCTGCTTGAGCTGCTCGAAACGACCGAGGCGCCGGCGACGATCCTGGGGACCGTAAGCCGCCGGACCGACGCGCCGTTCGTACGAGCGATGTCGTCGTTGCCGCTAGAAGGGGCGGGGGCGACGCTCAAGAAGAATCTGGGCCGCATTGCGGCGCTGGCGTTCCTGGAACCGCCGCAGCACATCGATCAACTCCCCGAGGCTCAGCAGGCCGCGGCGATGCGGCTGATGATGTTCACCGCGATCAACACGGGCGAGAAGCTGCTGGCCGCCGAGCAGTTGCTCAAATCCGGCTCCCCCGCAGGCCGGTTGGCCGCGTGCGAAGCGGCGGCCGCGGCGACGGGCGATCAGGCCAACCGGTTGATTCTCATGGCGGCCGAGGACGCGGACCCGGCGGTCCAGGCGGCCGCGGCACGGCGGCTGCATGAGCGCCGCATTCCCGGAGCGATGCAGAAGTTGCTGGAGATGATCGACAGCGCCGATCCGTTGGTCGCCGCCGCGGCGCGCGAGGGGCTCGCCGAACTGAACTTCGAGAACTACCTCGCCCGGTACGACAACATGGACGAAGAGAGCCGGCGCTCTTGCGGCGAGATCGCGCTGAAGGTCGATCTGGCCAGCGTCGCGCGGTTGCGGGTCGAGTTGGATTCCCCCTCGCGGCACGTGCGGCTACGGGCGGTCGAGATCATCGAACTTCTCGAGCTGGCGCCGCAGATTTCCGACGCGCTCGTCGAACGGCTCGACGACTCGGAACACCTCGTCCGCACCGCCGCGGCAGAGGCGTTGCGGCGCTGCACGGGGGTCGACGTTCGCAACGCCCTGATCGCGTCGCTCAGCGACCGCAGCGGAGCGGTGCAACGCGCGGCGCTGGCAAGCCTGGAGTCGCTGGGGGTCGAGGCCGATCTGCCGGCGGTCGAGCAGGAACAGCCGGCAGGGGCGGTCTCGGCGTGCCAGCACGAGTCCGCCGTGGAAGCCGTGCAAAGCGCGCCGACGGCGCCGATCGCGCCCTCGTTGGCGGCAATTCTTGCGACGCCTCAGGAGGAACCGGCATGAGCGCCGTGAATCACGCGACGCTGCTCGTGGCGCAGATCGATCGCTTCATGCGATTGGGGGACGGCGTACGCAGCAATCAGTACAAGGACAGCAGTGCGCTCGTCTGGTTCGTCGTCATTGCAGCGGCCGTCGGGTTGGGCGCCATGCTCTTTCTTCAGATTCGCAACCGCAACGACATGTCGATGCGGTGCGACGATCCCGAGAAGCTGTTTCGCGAATTGTCGCTCGTGCATCGGCTCGCCAGCCGCCCGCAGCGGACGTTGCGGCATGTTGCGGAGACGAGCTCGCTGCCGAACGTCGCACAGGCCTTTCTGACGCCGGGGGCGTTCGACGTCGCCGCCGCGCGGGCCGATGGGCAGACCGAGGCGGAGATCAACGAGCTTCGTGCGCGGTTGTTTTAGCAGTTTGACGCAGACTCGATTTCCGGTTGGCGACGACGCGACGGAGAACGTCGCTCTGCCGTGACGATTCTGAGCAGACGGCGTATTACGCGGCGAGTTCGGCGCGGCGAGGGGGGAGCGCCGCGGCGGCCATGATCGCCAGTTGGCTGACGGCGAACGCCCCCAGGGCCAAGGCGATCCCGGAGGTGGCGCCGTAGCTGTGCAACCCGATGTTGAGTTGGTTGACGCCGAACCAGCTCCAGGCGGTCACGACGTTGCCGAACACGGCAAGGACCGCCAAGCCCCGCGGCCTGACAAGTTTGCCCCAGCGGGCGTGGAGCACCAGGGCGTTCCACAATACGATCATCAGCGCGCCGTTTTCCTTGGGATCCCAGCCCCAGAAGCGGCCCCATGAGTCGTCGGCCCACAATCCCCCCAGCACTGTGCCGACGAAGCTGAAGAAGATGGCGAAGCAGAGCGTGCCGTAGATCATCCGCGTCACCTGCGCTTGCATCCCTTCGTCGAAGACCCGCCCGACGCGTCCCAGCACGATCCAAAAGACGCCCAAAAAGCCGGCGAGGAACGTCGCCGTGTAACCCAGCGAGATGCACACGACGTGCGTCGCCAGCCAGAATTGCGTGTCGAGCACGGCCTGCATGACGGTAAAGGTGTCGCCGTCGGCCAGCCGGCTGGCGATCACCAATGACGGGAACCCGACGGCGGCCGCCAGCAGGTTGCCGATCCCCAGGCGATAGACCGTCTCGAACAAGAGCGAAAACAGCACAGCCGACCAGCCGATGAACACGGCCGAAGAGTAAAGGTTGGTCACCGGGGGGCGTCCGGAGATGTAGATGCGGGCTACGAGGGCGAGGGTGTGGACGACGAACGTCGCCCACAGCAGCCAGTTGGCGGCGCGATGGAACCCTTCGCTCCAACCGAGCCACGCCGCGGCGGCGAGAACGAACGCGACGATGTAGAACGCCTTGCAGGCGTCGAACAGCCCCAAGCGGTTGTAGACCGCCTCGCGCGCGATCCGCTCGGGCTGGAGACGTTCGACGAACTTGCGCGTCCCCCGCGAGCCGGCGGCGGCAAGGCTCGCTTCGTGCTCCGCCTCCGCGGCGGCGCGCTCGGCGACAAACTGTCGGTAGTCGGCAAGCCGCTCGTTGAACAACCCCGCGTTCCCCTTGGCGTAGGCGGCCAGCACGGCCTCGAAGGGGTCGTACGCCGGATTGGTCGGCTGCGGCTTGGCGCCGATTTGCTTGGCCATTGCCGCGGCGAGCTGGTCGAAGCTCGCCGCGCGCGGCATCTGCCACTGTCCCGCGGGAGCGGCGGGGGGGAGCGCTCGCGGGGCGGCCGCGTTGAGTCGTTCGATCTTGTCTTGCTCGGCGGCCAGACTGGCGAGCACCTCCTGCTGCGTCTCCCCCTCGACGGCATGCGGAGCGAACGCCTCAAGCAGCATCGTCACCCGGGCCACCTTGTCGGCCAGTTCCAGGAACTTGGCCTGGGTCAGTTCAAGTTGGTCGCGAGATTCGCTCTTGGCGAGCGCGGCCGTGGCCTGTTCCACCTGCTTCTGGTAGGCGGCCTGGCTCTTCATCAACTCGTCGAGCCCGTAGCGGAATCCGCTGCGTTGGGGCAAACCGAGCGTTTGCAGCACGTCGAGGTTCTCGATCCGCAGCACGCGGTGCTTCTGCCAGCCGGGGGCCCGAGAGGCGAGCTCCGCAAACCAGCGGATCGCGGGTTCCTTCTTGTCGGTGTTCGCGTCGTCGTACGCGTCGCGACCGCTGATGAACATCAGGGTGTTGCGGGCCAGCGTGTCGAGCGGCAACAGCCGGCCGTTGCTCGCTGCGGGCAGTGCGCCGAACTCGCTCAGGCGGAACTGCGTCGCCGACTCGCGGGGAGGCCGAGCCCGGCCGGCCAGCCAGCCGGAGAGCGTCAGCACCACGAGCAGCGGGACCCACACCTGCGGCATTCGCCAGTCGCGCAGCAGGGAGCGCCGCGGCCAGACGCCCGGCGCGGCGGAGGGCGATTGTCCGTTTTCGGGCGCGGCGAGCTCTCGTTGCGCCTCGTCCTCGCGCCGGCGGACGAACCGGGCCATCACTCCGGCGAAATGCGCGAACATTCCGACGCCGACGATTACGCACGCCAGGTAGGGAACGAGCCAGCCGCTGTTGGTCATGACTTGCAGGATCGTTCGCGCGCGGCCCGTCATGTCGAAGCCCGACTGATAGAGCGTGTCCCCCGCGTAACGCAGCGGGTTGTTCATCCAAATCGGCACGGTCCGGTCGACGTCGCGGCTGGCGTCGGTCAGCCGGACGAGCGACTCGTAATGCTTGGCCGTCTGGCTGCCGACGTAGTTCTCGGCCTTGAACTGCAGGAGCGTAACTTGGTAGGGCTTCTCGATGCGGCGGAAACGGAGGCTCGCTTCGTAGGACTTGCCGCCTGTGGTCGCCACGACCTGCGGCGTCAGGTAGGGGTGCAGCAAGTAGGTTCCCAGCGATGCGTTCGAGTCGCGGTCGAGCAGTTCGACGAACGCCGCCGGTTCGTCGAACCGTTGTTCGGTGTCCGTGCCGACGCTCGAAGGGGCGGGATCGGCGGTTCGCAACAGGCCCGTTCCGGCGGTCGCGGGGGACGACTCGCCCGGCTGCAACCAGCGGATCGAGGAGTTGGCCAACACCTGCACGGGGCGCACGAGCACTGGCAGGCGCTTGTCGTCGAGCACCGTTCGCGCCGCGTCGGCGCCGGCGGCGGCTTGCTGCAACAGCGAGAGCGGGACCCGCACCACGCGATCGGTTCGAGGATCGGACTTGTCGATGATCGCCAGTTCCGAGGCGCGCATGTCCTCGGCGTAGGCGACCGTCTCGCCCTCGGCGACGACCATTTGCGATTCCACGGCGGTGAGGCCGGTGTGGAGCTCGCTCCCCATCAGCAGCATCACTCCGGCATGCAACAGGACGATGCCGCCCCGTTGGCCGAACACCAGCCAGCAGCCCGCCAGCAGCACGACGCTGGCGCCGAGCCCTTTGATCAACTGCCACATGATCCGCAGGCCGGAGGGATCGAGTCGCCACTCGGGCTTGAGGAACAACGCGACGGTCAGCGCCAGCAAGAGCGCCGCGACGACTCCTCCCAACGCCCACAACCACCGGCCGCTCGTGCCGCGGACTTGCGGCCAGGCGACCGCGACGGCCCAAGCCAAGGCCAAGGCGCCGCCGCCGAGCGCGGCTCGCAGGGCGTGCCATAGCCCGTTGGCCAGGCGTGGCGAGAGTTCGCTGAGCAGCGTGTCGTCCAATCCGCTGCGGATGACGGCGATCGTCGCGACGAGCCCGGCGAAGAGGATCGCCAGCCCGAGGGCCAGCCGCGCGCCGCGCGCGGTCGCCTTGAATCGCAAGGCATGCGCCGCCAGGAGATTGACCCCCAGGAACCCGCCGATGAGCCAGCCGCCGGGGAACGGAAAGCCGACGCTCGGCGACGGTTCGTACCAAGCGACGGGCAGGAAGTATCGCAGCTCGACCCATGCCACGAACGAGCGGAACATCGACCCCACCGGTTCCCAGACGTCGTAGAATCGCTGGGCTAGCGTTCCGGCGAGCACGAGGAAGATCGACAGCGCGAACAGCGCGACGGTCAAACGAAGCGACGCCAACGGCATCAACAGGGCCCGCGTCCGACGACCTAACAACGGCGGCGCCGCGGTCCGTACGGGGCGAGTCGCCGGAGAAAGGGGCTCAGCGAGCGGTGCTTCGACGGTCGCCATAGTCGCTTACTCGAACCGCACCGAGTCGAGGAACGCGCCGAACGCCTCGCGCTGGGCCTCGACCAACTTGCGGTCTCCTTTGAACTTGAAGAACCAGATCATGCCGTCGCGCGGCAGCATCACGGCCAGCGTCGCTTGGGATTGGGGATCGTCGGCCGGGCCGAGCAATTCCGCGTACGTGCCGGGGAGTCCGCCGACGTTCTTTTGGCGGGCGTCGGCGGTCAGTTCGTCGGCCGATTTGCCGCGGAGCCCCACTTCGCCGGCCCAGCGGACAAGATTCGAGCCGACCTCGCCCATGCCCGACCCCGCGACGCCAGGAAAGCTGGTCACGGTCATTTCCGCGCTCTGGCCGTCCGCTTCGACGACGAATGCCGCCCGCCGCATGGCGTTCATGCGCCCCGGTTTCCAACCGTCGGGCGCCGCAAACTTCAACGCGCCGTCCGGGCGCGGAGGCGCCGGCGGGCCGGGCGATTGCGACGGGGGGCCGTCGTTGCCGGGCCCGGCGATCGGCGGATGGCCCGCGGGCATGCCCGTCCCTGGTCCCGTCGCCGCGGCCATGCGGCCGACGAGTGCCAGCACGGTCGCTTCGCCCGCTGGGCTGGAAACTTGGCGAGCCAGCTTGGCGATCCGCTCCGGCTTGAGCGGTTGCTCCTGCAACTGCCTCGCCCAGCGGTCGACGTTGGCCGTGAGGAAGGCGTCCCACTGGCCGTCGTAGGGCAACTGCGATACGGCGAGTTCGTAAGATGCGCCGCCGCCGGGGACCTCGATCGTGGCAAACCGGTTGGCGTCTCCCGGTTGAGCGGTCCAGCCGGCCGGCAGCGTCCAGGCGGGTTCGGCGGCCGGCGGTTCCAGTCGCAACGACTGCAGAAACTCATCGAGCGGTTCGCGGAGCGCTTGGGCGTCGCTCGCCTTGACGACCAGCTTGAAGAACCAGGCGCGATCGGCGTCGGGTTGCGGCAGGATCGCCGCATACATGCAGTCGAGCGACGCCCGCTCGGCCTCGACGTCGAGCGGAGCGCGCGGCGATTCGGTGCGCGGCGTCTCGTACGCCTCAATTCCCGGTCCTTCGCCGCAACCTGCCGCGGCGGCCAGGGCCATCGCGGCAATGGCCGCGAGCCGCGGGCCGGAACGCCCTGAAGTGAAAACCATCGAACCATCGGAGAGGGGAGAACAATCGCCGCTGCCGCCAACCCTGTCGGCGCGCGATCGCAGATTCGCTCGTCCGGAATTCTACCCGAGAGCGTCATGGAGTCGCAGGGCCGATGGCGGCAAAAATGCGCGTTCCCGCGGCGGGCTTGCGCTACTGGCTTCGCATTCCGAAGATGCCCAGGATGCCGTCGAGCATGGAACTGGTCAGGGAGAGATTCTCCTGCCAGCCCCAGATATTGCGCACCATGTCGGTGAGAAGAATCGTGCTTATCAGCAGCAAGAATCCGGTGCCCCCGAGGGCCAGGATCTGAAAGACGCTGTATTCCGACTCGCGGCGGGGCGCCACCGCCGTTCCGGCGTAGGCGGAAACGCCGAGCCCCTCCTCGCCGTACTCGCCTTCCATCTCGGCGCCCGGCTCAACTTCTTCGAAGCCGAACGCGGCGCCCTCGGCTTCCTCGCCGAAGCCTTCCATCTCGGCATCGAGAGCGATGACCTGCGAACTGCTGTCGCCGTCGTCTTCGAGGTCGGCCATGGGGGTCAGGTTGAAGTCGTCTTCGGCTTGCAGTTCGCCGAGCGGCTCCTCTTGCTTGGCTTGGACCTTGCCCTTGACCGGGGTTGCGGGGCCGCTGCCCCCGAGCGAGAAATCGTCCTCGCCCAGGTCGAGCGACAGGGAACTGAGGATCGCCGAACCGCCGACGTCGAGCGGGATGTCGTCAAGCGCGAGCCCGCTGTCGGAGGGGGAGACCAGATTGATGCCGCTGTCGCCGCTGTCGAGCGTGATATCGCTGCCGCCCGCCTCGGCGAGAACGAAGTCGTCGTCGCTTGCCAGGTCGATGTCCGAGTCGCCGACCGACTTGGCGGGTTCCTTCTTCTCGGCCTCCGCGGGAACGGGGTCGGTCCCTTCGTCGTCGTCGAGCGTGAGGTCCTCGATCTGCAGATCGCTGTCGGCCGCTTGTTTCGCGGGAGGGGGCGTCGCGGGACGCCCTGCGCCCTTCGCGTCCTTGAGGTCGTCGGCCGACAACACGCGGCTCGATTCGGCGGCCAAGTCGAGTTCCAACTCCTCCAGATCGGCGAACGCGCTGGTATGGCCCGATTCTTTTTCAAGCTCGTCAAGCACGCCCGAACCGGCGATGCCCGAGGAGAGAACGTGCGATTCGCCCGTGCCGCTCGAGGGGGCGAGCTTCACGTCGCTGCCGTCCTCGTCGAGAGCGAGGTCGAGGTCCGCGCCCTCGAGTTCCTCGCGACCGATGATCGTACTGGGGGGCGCCGTCACCGATTCGCCGAGTTCCTCCTCGCTGAGCAGGATCGAATCGCTGGGGGAGGGTCCGGAGGTCGTGACGGTGTCCTCGTCTTCGGCCGAGAGATCGAGTTCGCTGGCGTCAGGCCCCTCGTCGTCGAGCGACATGCCGCTGCCGGCCAGATCGAGATCGTCGCCGAGCGAGAGATCGGCCAGTTTCAACTCGTCCGGGTCGGCGGCCAACTCTTCCAGATCAGGGAGGGCGTCGGCCTCCATGAGCTCGTCGTCGGCCACAAGACTGATGTCGCTGGGGGGCGCATCGTCGGGGAGGCCTTCGGTCGCGAAGCGTTCGATCTCGTCGCGGCGGAATTTCCAACTGGTCCCGTCGCGGTAGGCTCGCAGCTCGCCGTCCTCGCGCAGCTTGTTCAGCCGATCGGAGGAGATGCCGAGTTTCTCGATCGCTTCGTCGAAGCTGACGAACTTGTCCATGTGTGCCTCGAATGCCTCTGCTCCCGCTTGCCGTCGCTGGCAAACGTGCGCTGCGCCGTTAAGGCGTGCGCCGAATCATGTTGAGTATTTCTTTTGGAAGGGGGGGGACGCCGTTGAACTCTTCGAGTTGCAAGTCGCCCTGGATGTTGCGGACGCTCTTCAGGTGGATTTCGCCCGAGTCGCGCGTGATGTGGTAGACGGCCAGCACGCGGCGCGCAGGATCGATCAGGGTGAGTTGCGTCGGCTGCCCCTCCACAGGCAAAAGGTGGGTGATCAGTTCTGTTCCGCTGCCTGCGGCCGCCGAGCCAGGGCTCTGGGCGCCGGCAGGCCAAGTCGCCGCCGCGACGACAAACGCAAGCGCAAGGATTCCCCAAATTGGTTTCATCGCGTCGTCCTCCGTAACGATCGTGGGCAAGAAATCCGCGTTCCGCCGACGGCAAGCCGGCTACTTGCATTCTAAATGCGGCCCGGCTCGCTGCAAGGAAAACTCTCCCCATCCTGTTGCAGCAGCGTCACTTACCGACGCAGTGCAACCGGCACGACCGGCCCCGGGCCAGACACGGGAGAGGGTTGACGCTGACGCGGGGGGCGGAGTTGTCGCTCATGAAAGTCCCCGGGAATTTTGCCGCGGGATCGCTTTGCTCGACTCCAGCCACGCTTGGACAGGCCGTTTCGGGGCGGTCAGACTCGGCTGACGGTCGTGGCGGTCCGATGGGAAAGTCCCTAAACTGAGACCGTGGCGGCGGGCCATTCGGCCCGCGGGCCTTGCGGCTACTCGATCGTCGAACCTGTTGTGGTTTCAAGGGTTATGTCAGACGAAGTCTCCCCAGAAATCGCCTCGCGACTCAATGCGGCCGTCCGGTTCGCCCGAGAGACGGGCGAGCTCACGCTGCGATGGTTTCGGCAGTCGTCCTTGGCCGTAGAACGCAAAGGGGACGGCAGCCCGGTGACTGCTGCCGACCGGGCCGCCGAGACGCTGCTGCGGGAGCAAATCGCCGCAGACTTCCCTGGGGACGGGGTTCTGGGGGAGGAGTTCGGCGAGACTCCCGGGACGAGCGATTTCCGCTGGATTCTCGACCCGATCGACGGCACCAAGTCGTTTATCGCCGGGGCGCCGCTGTACACGACCCTGGTGGCGATCATGCGCGGCGAGGAGCCGCAGGCCGGGGTGATTTACGCGCCGGCGACTCGGGAGATCGTCTACGCGGCCAGCGGGGGACCGGCTTGGCAGAGCGTCGACGGGGACGAACCGACCCCGGCACGGGTCTCGAAGGTCGACAATTTGGCCGCGGCGACGTTTCTGACGACCGACGTACGGAGCTACGGCCCGGCCGGGCAGGGGGGGCGACGGGCCGTCTACGAGCGGCTGGAGTCGGCGGCACGTCTGACCCGGACCTGGGGAGACGCCTACGGCTATCTGCTGGTCGCGACGGGTCGGGCCGAGGTGATGATCGACCCGGAAATGAACCTGTGGGACGCTGCGGCCCTGCAGCCGATCATCGAGGGAGCCGGAGGCCGATTCAGCGACTGGCAGGGGCGACCGACGGTCCACTCGGGGAACTCGGTGGCCACGAACGCCCTGCTGGCCGAGGCGGTCGTCGCGATCACACGGCAATAGGGCCGACGGGGCGGACGAGTCGGGGCTCTTCCGAGGCAAAGTTCGTGCGGCAAAACGGCGGGGACTCCGGTTGCATGGCGGTCGCGGACCCGTATACTAAGCCGTTTGCCCGTGGCGAGATACGACGAATCCCTCCGCCCCGGCGCCCGCCTGAATCACCTCCCGGCAGTGCGACACGAGGTCGCCCCGATCAACTCAAACTTTCGCGAAGGCAGTTTCGACGATGGCACGAGCATGCGAAGTCTGCGGCAAGGGTCCGCAGTTGGGCAATCAGGTCACGATCCGCGGCAAGAAGAAGTACCTGGGCGGCGTCGGTACGAAGATCACCGGCATCAGCCGTCGGCAGTTCAAGCCGAATTTGCAACGGGTCCACGTAACGACCCCCAACGGCAACAAGTCGAAGCTGGTCTGCACGCAGTGCATCCGCTCGGGCGCGGTTCGCAAGGTGGTGCGTCTCAAGCCGTTCGTCGTGCCGCAGGGCGAGAAGGCGTAGCGGCGCGCGGTTTTTCAATCGCGTAATGGATTCGTTTCTTGTTTGCGCTGGCGCCGCGCCCATGTCTTTGTCGCGTCAAGACGTCGAGAAGGTCGCCCTGCTGGCCCGGCTGCAGTTGAGCGAGGCGGAGTTGGCGGTGATGACCGGCCAGCTTGCCGAAATCGTCGCCTACGTCGATCAATTGGCCGAGGTCGACACCGAGGGGGTCGAGCCGATGGCCCACGCCGTCGAGATGGCGAACGTGTTCGCCGCCGACGAAGTTCGCCCGAGCTTGCCGCGCGAGGCGGCGCTGGCGAACGCCCCGCGCACGAGCGGCCAAGGCTATCTGGTCCCCGCCGTGTTGGGAGATTGAGCCGGCGCCGGGCGCCGGAGCGCGACTTGGCGTGCAGCTCGACTGCCGGGCGCCGCGGACCAGCCGGACTCGAGTGCATTGACCATGTCGCTTGCCGATCTCACCGCCAGTGACCTGCTCGCCGCGATGTCGCGCGGCGAGGCGTCGGCCGTCGACGTGACGCAGGCTCATCTCGATCGGATTGCCGAGCGCGACGGAGCGGTCGGCGCCTTTCTGGCCGTCGACGCCGAGCGGGCTTTAGCTCAAGCGGCCGAGGTCGATCGCAAGCGCGCCGCCGGCGCGAAACTCGGCCCGCTCGCCGGACTGCCGATCGCCGTGAAGGACGTCTTGTGCGATCGCGACGGCCGGACGACCTGCGCCTCGCGGATGCTCGAGAACTTTCGCCCGCCGTACGACGCGACGGTCGTGGCGCGGCTCAAGCAGGCCGACGCGGTGTTGCTGGGTCGGGTGAACATGGACGAGTTCGCCATGGGAGGCTCGACCGAGAACTCGGCGTTCCTAGCGACGCGCAATCCGTGGGACCTGGAGCGGACCCCGGGCGGTTCCAGCGGCGGCTCGGCGGCGTGCGTCGCCGCAAGGATGGCGCCGCTGGCAATCGGCACCGACACCGGCGGTTCGATTCGCCAACCGGCCGGCAACTGCGGCATTGTCGGGCTCAAGCCCACGTACGGTCGGGTGAGCCGCTTCGGGCTCGTGGCGTTCGCCAGCAGCCTGGATCAAGTCGGCCCGATGGCCCGCTCGGTTCGCGATGCGGCGCTGCTGTTGGAAACGATTTCGGGGCACGACCCGAGCGACGCGACCTCGATCGACGTTCCCGTGCCGTCGTATACAAAGACGCTCGACGAACCGCTCAAGGGATTGCGCATCGGCGTCGCCAAGGAGCATTTTGCGGAGGGGCTCGACGCGGAGGTCGAGGCGGCGGTCCGCGGGGCGATCGCCGAGTACCAGTCGCAGGGAGCCGAGATCCGCGAGATCTCGCTGCCGCACAGCAAGTACGCGGTGGCGACCTACTACGTGATCGCCCCCAGCGAGGCGTCGAGCAATTTGGCTCGGTACGACGGGGTCCACTACGGCTACCGCACCGATCAGGCGACGATGCTCGCCGAGCTGACCGCCGAGCGAAAGGCGCTGAGCGAGGCCGGCGACGCCGCAGGACTGGCGCAGCTCGACGCCGCCCTGGTGCGAATGTACCGCCGCACCCGAGCCGAGGGGTTCGGTCCCGAGGTGAAGCGACGGATCATGCTCGGCACGTATGCGCTGAGCGCCGGGTATTACGACGCGTATTACCTGAAGGCGCTCCGCGTGCGGCGGCTGATTCGGCAGGACTACGACCAAGCGTTCGAGGGGGTCGACCTGATCGCCGGCCCTGTGACGGCCGCGCCGGCGTTCAAGCTAGGCGAGATGGTCGACGACCCGCTCGCCATGTACCTGATCGACCTGTACACGGTCGGCGCGAACCTGGCGGGACTGCCGGGGATCAGCCTGCCGTGCGGCTTCACGTCCGCGGGTCTGCCGATCGGCCTGCAACTGACCGCCCCCCCGCTCGCCGAGGACCGCCTCCTCCGCGGCGCCCAGATGTACCGACAAGCGACCGACTGGCACAATCGGCGACCGACGTTGGCGAGGCAATCAGGAATCGGCAAGTAACGAAAGTCCTTCGCAAAGGGAGGGGAGTCATCGTCGACTTTGGTGCGACGTAGGCGTTGCCGTCCGATCGCTGTGCTCAAACGACGACGTTCTGCGGCCGCCCCGGCTTGAATTCGAGCGACCAGTATCTCCGACTCCGGTTGATCGCTTCACCGCGACAGTTCATGCGATTCGCGCTTCCGAGCGTTATTGCGGTTTCAGACTATGACCCAACCTTACGTCACCGTCGTCGGCCTTGAGGTTCACGTGCAGTTGGCCACGCAGAGCAAGTTGTTCTGCCGGTGCAGCACGCGATTCGGGGCCGAGCCGAATACGCAGACTTGCCCCGTGTGCATTGGCATGCCGGGGACGTTGCCGGTGATGAATCGCGAGGCGTACTTGTTGGCCCTGCGGACGGCGGTGGCGCTGAACTGCGACGTTCCTGAATTCACGAAGTGGGACCGCAAGCAGTACTACTACCCCGACCTGCCCAAGGGGTACCAAATCAGCCAGTACGACTTGCCGATGTCGGACGACGGGTATCTGGAAATTTGCGATCTGAAGGACCGCTTCGAGCCGAAGAAGGTCCGCATCATTCGAGCGCATCTCGAGGAGGACGCGGGCAAAAGCGTCCATGACGAGCTGGCCGGCAAAGGGGACAGCGAGATCGATCTCAATCGCACGGGGACGCCGCTGTTGGAGATCGTGTCGCAGCCCGACATGCGGGGCGCTGCCGAGGCACGAGCCTATCTGAGCGAACTGAAGCTGCTGCTGACGTACATCGGCGTCTCGGACTGCAATATGCAGGAAGGGAGCCTGCGGTGCGACGCGAACGTCAACCTGCACATCGATCACGACGGCGAGCATGTCGCGACGCCGATCGTCGAAATCAAGAATCTCAACAGCTTTCGCGCCGTCGAACGAGCGATCGAGTACGAGGCGCAGCGACAGTATCGCGAGTGGCAGGAGACGGGACGTCGGATCGGGCAGGTTCCTAAGCAAACCCGCGGCTGGGACGACGCCGCGGGGGCGACTCGGCCGCAGCGCGAGAAGGAAGAATCGAGCGACTACCGCTACTTCCCCGATCCGGATCTCGTGCCGGTCGTCACGTCGGCCGAGGAGGTCGACGCGGTCCGTGCGGGGCTGTGCGAATTGCCGGCTGCGCTGCGGACGCGACTGGGGGATCAGTACGGCCTGAGCCCCTACGACGCCGACGTGCTGGTGAACCAGGGGCGCGCGCTGGTCGAGTACTTCGCCGTCGCGGCGGACGCGTCGGGGGACCCGAAGGCGACCTGCAACTGGATCTCGCAGGACGTGCTGCGGGTGCTCAAGGAGCGGGAGGCGTCGATCGACCAGTTCGAGCTGTCGGCCGAGGGGCTGGCGGAGCTTGTCAAAGCGATCGACGACGGTCGGTTGCCGAGTCCCCGGGCTCGCGAGGCGTTCGACGCGATGCTGGCCGAGGGACTCGACGTCGCGGCGGCGATTGAGCGATTGGGAATCGAGCAGGTCGATGAATCGGCGCTCGTGAACTTGTGCCGCGAATTGCTGGCCGCGAATCCGCGGATTGTCGCGGACGTGCAAGGGGGGAAGCAGCAGGCCGTCGGGGCGCTGATCGGGCAGGCGAAGAAGAAGAATCCCAACGTCGACCCCGGGCGGTTGCGGGAGATTTGCTTGGAGTTGATCGCGGGAATGTAAGCTGCGAACGCCGCCCGATGCCGAGTCGGCGGAACTTTGATCGCCGACTTCGACGGGCGCCCGTGCGTTACAATGAGCGGCATGACGTCTCCGATCATCACGCTCGCCACCGACTTCGGCGTCGGCAGCCCCTATGTCGCGGCGATGAAGGGGGTGATCCTGTCGCTGTGCCCAGCGGCGCGGATCGTCGACTTGTCGCACGCCATTCCGCCGCAAGACGTGCGACAGGGGGCGATCGTGCTGGCCGAGACGACGCCCCTGTTTCCCGCGGGGACGATTCACGTGGCGGTCGTCGATCCGGGGGTGGGAACCGAGCGGGCGATCGTCTACGCGGAAATCGGCGAGCAGCGGTACGTTTGCCCCGACAACGGACTGTTGTCGCGGTTGGCGAGTCGGGAAAAGCCCCGTAAGATACGTTCCATCGTCGACCCGCGGTGGATGCGCCAGCCGGTATCGGCCACGTTTCACGGTCGCGACGTGATGGCCCCCGCGGCGGCGCGGCTGGCGGCGGGTCTCGATCCCGACGAACTGGGGCCGCCCCTTGCGGAATTGACTCGTCTGGCCCTCCCCGGAGCGAAGAACGTGGCGAATTCGATCTCCGGCGAAGTTGTTTCGATCGACTCGTTCGGCAACCTCGTCACCAACATTGGGCGCGACATGCTCGCCGCGGTTCCGACGGACGAGACGGTCAGCGTGACCTGCGACGATCACGAAACGCGGGGGATTTTTCGCACCTACGCCGACCAGCCCGAGATGACGCTCATCGCACTGATCGGCTCGAACGACGCCCTGGAACTGGCGATCGTCGGGGACAGTGCGGCGATCATGCTGGGGGTCAAGGTCGGGACCCCCGTGGTCGTGGCGTGGTAGGGTTGTGACGCGGGGATAATTGATGTTTGATGTCGGAATGTCGGTTTCGGACCGACGCCCTTCATCGAACGCCTCGCCTCGCAGATTCGTCATGGCTTCTTCCGCAGATTTGGCCGCCTGGGACGTGCGGCACGTTTGGCACGGCTTTACCCAGATGGCCGAATACGAGCCGCTGGTCGTCGAGCGGGCCGAGGGGTGCTGGCTCGAGACGGCCGACGGCCGGCGATTGTTCGACGGGGTGAGCAGTTTGTGGTGCAATTTGCACGGCCATCGCCGGCCGGAGATCGACCGGGCCGTGCGGGAGCAACTCGACCGGGTCGCTCACGTAACGACCCTGGGCATGGTCGCGGCGCCGACCGTCGAGTTGTCGAAGCGACTCGCCGAGGCCGCCCCAGGCGACCTGAGCCATGTGTTCTACTCGAGCGACGGCGCCGCGGCGGTCGAGGCGGCGCTCAAGATGGCGTTTCAGTACTGGCGCCAGTGCGACTCCCCCCGCCCGGCGAAAACGAAGTACCTCGCCTACGGCGGCGCCTACCACGGCGACACGCTGGGCAGCACGGCGGTCGGCGGCGTGCCGGCGTTTCATGCGATGTTCGCCCCGCTGTTATGCGAGGTGATCCGCGTCGAAGCGCCTGATCGGCGCGTTCCCGCCGGCGCTTCGCCCGCAGAGTCGACCGCTTATCACCTGCAGCGCTTGGAAGCGATGCTGGCCGATCGGCACGAGGAGATCGCCGCCGTGGTGATCGAGCCGTTGGTGCAGGGGGCCGCGGGGATGGTGCTGCAACCCCCAGGGTACCTGCGCGGGGTGCGCAAGCTGACCGAGCGCTACGAGGCGCTCTTGATCGCCGACGAGATCGTCACCGGCTTCGGCCGCACGGGGGCGATGTTCGCATGCGAGCACG
This sequence comes from Pirellulales bacterium, assembly GCA_019636345.1. Classification (NCBI taxonomy): domain Bacteria; kingdom Pseudomonadati; phylum Planctomycetota; class Planctomycetia; order Pirellulales; species Pirellulales bacterium. The sequence goes on from JAHBXQ010000009.1 coordinate 62,910, forward strand.
AGGGGGTGACGCCCGACCTGTTGTGTGTGGGCAAGAGCCTGACGGCGGGCTACCTGCCGATGGCCGCGACGCTGGCCTCGGAGCGGGTGTTCGGCGCGTTTTTGGGGACGCACGCCGAATCGCGTACGTTCTTTCACGGACACACCTACAGCGGAAATCCGTTGGCCGCGGCGGCGGCGCTGGCTTCGCTCGACTTGCTGCAGAGGGAGCGGATGGTCGAGGAGCTCGTGCCGCGGCGAGCGGCGGAGTTGGCCGAGGCCCTGGCGCCGTTGGCGGAGAGCCCGAGCGTCCGCGAGATCCGGCAGTTGGGGCTGCTCGCCGGGGTGGAGCTTTGCGACAAATCGACGGGCGCAGCGCTGCCGGCCGAGCGCCGCGCCGGATACCGCGTGTGCCGCGAGGCGACCCGCCGCGGCGTGTGGCTGCGGCCGCTGGGAGACGTGGTCGTCGTCATGCCGCCGCTGGCCGCGAGCAAAGAAGACGTGGCGCTCGTCGGCCGCGTGCTGGGCGAGAGCATAGCCGCGGCGCTTTAGTAGCTGACCTTCGGCAGGCGCTTCTTGAAAACGCCGGCGGGCTGGCCGGTCTTTCGCGGGAGCTCTTGCGTGTGGGGCTGGGCGGCGAAGTCGTCGGGATTGGCGTCGATCCCCAACGGCACGACCTGGGCGTCGTTCTTCCAACCCATCAGCGTGAGGAATTCCTGCAAGGGCACCGTCTCGATGCCGAGCTGGTTCGCCTCGTTGCTGATCTCGGTCCACGACTTGACCCACGCGGAGCGGTACGCGTCCTCGGGGCGCGTACCCAGGATCAGGAAGCGAGTCTCGACCTGGGCTTGGCCTTCCTTCTCGCCCTTGTTGTTCGGGGCGACGTCGACCTTGCCGCCGCTGGCCGTGATGATTCGTTTGAGTTGCTCGAGGTCGCTCTTGCCGTCGCCGTCGATGTCGATGAAGCCGGCGATCGCGAAGCCGACGGTACGGCCCGGTTCCCACACGGGGCTGTAGATCTTGTCCCCCGGCATGAGCGGATTCTTGTTGTCGTCGCCGGTGACCTTGGCCTCGGCCATGTGATCGTCGAGGATCCGGACGACCTCGATGCTCGCCTTCTTGACCGCCTGCTCGGCGTCGGGCTGGCCGACCGCGTAGACGCTAAAGGTGATCTGCGGGCGGAGTCCGTCGGCCGACCCCAGATCGATCCACACCCGCTGTTCGCGCTGATTGACCCACGCGACGGTCCCGTCGGCCGGTTGCGCGAAGGGGTCTTTGCCGGGCAATTGCCGTTTGATCAGGTCGACGCTCCGTTCGAGATCGGCCACCTTCTTGGTCAAGGCCGCCTTGGTCTGCGCGGCCTGGGCCATGTTCTCGTCGTGCGTCTCCTGCAGCTTGCGGAAGTCGTTGGCCAGCTTGTCCTTCTCCTGGTTGACCTTGCCGTATTGCTGCTTGAAATTGTTGGTTTCGCTCGCCAGCTTGTCGGCGGATTCCTTCATCTTGGTTTCGTATTGATTGACCTGCTCCTGCTTCTGGGCTTCCAGCGCGAGCATCTTCTCTTGAAGTTCCTTGACCGACTTCTTCGCCTCGGCTTCGTTGAGAGCGAGGTTGCGGTTTTCCTCGAACACCTGCTCGAGGATGCGGCGGTAGCTGCGCTCCTCCTCGGGCATGGTCGAGCCGAACCGCTCGAGGTCTTCGCCGATCGATTTCTGGAGAGCCTCGTAGCTTTCGCCGCTGCCGAAGCCCATCCATTCCTTGTAATTGTTGGCCTCTTCCTGGGCGCGGCGCTCGGCGCTGGCCGCCTCTTGCTGCGACTTTTCGGCCTGGTCGGCGCGGGCCGTGGCGGTCTTCTTGGCGTTGTTCACCAGGAGCAGACCCACCCCCAGGCCGATCACCAACAGCGTGAGCACGATGATGATCGCCTGAAGTCCTTGGTTGTCTTTTGCAGCCACGTGAGTACCTCGGGCGACTTCGGATGTCGTCTTGTCGAACAGGGTTCCGGCCAGACCCCCGGCAACGGGGCGCCCGGCGCTGGCGAGGAGGGGACGCGGGGGGCGGGAAGGAGACCCGCGCGCCATGGCGACAAATCGCCATAAGTGCAAAGTAATTGAGTAGATAGGGGGTGTCAATAATCGGGGCAAACTGTGCCGTCGGGGGGGAATCGATGCGGGCCCCTCCCGTTCGGCAGGACCGGCGCGACCCGACCTTGGGACCCTCGAGCGATCGGGGCGCGGGTGCAGAACTTTTCTCGCCTTGCGTGCGTCAAAGACGCTGCGACAGGCGACGGACGAGGGGAGCGGACAGGCGTCGTGGCGTATCGCGCAGGCCCCAGGATTTCGCCGGGAGATCGCTGTGCTCGACCCCAGCCGGCGATCCCCAGTCGCGTTTCCCCCGCGGGTCGCCCTGGACGCCTCCGGTTTGGCCCGGTTAGAACGAGTGCGGCAGGAAGCCGGGGCAGGACGCTCGGCCCTGTTCTCAACTTCAAGAGGCACAACATGTTTCGATATCTGGGCAGGGCCGCGGCGGCTCTGTTGGCGGTCGGCGTGGCCGGCGCCCTCGTCTCGGCTGAGAACGCGGCCGATTCCTCCTCGTCCGATGCCCGCAAGATGATCGCAGACGGCAACTACGCCGAGGCCCTGGAGTCGTTGCGGAAGTCGACGACCGACCCCGCGACGCCGTTGGCCGGCGCCGCCGTCGCGGCGGAGTACGGGCTGGCGGTCGATTGCTTTGCGCCGCTCAATCAGGTCCACGACCTGGACGCATACCGGGAACTTGTGGCCCGAGTCCACGCCGATTCGTGGCCGGTGCTGGTCGCGGTCGGGGCGAGTTACGAGCAAGGAGTCCATCACGGCTTTCAAATCGCCGGCGAGTTTCGGCGCGGCGACCACCGGGGCGGCGGGCGAGTGATGAACGCCGCAGCGCGCGATCGGGTGCGCGCCTTGCAGTTGTACCGGCAAGCCTTGGCGCTGATTGAGAAGCAGCGCGAGCAAGGGCCGCTCGAACCGGCGGCGCAAGAGGTTTTCGATCGGCTCGCTTCGGGGCTGTTGAACCCATACCACATGGGACAAGCTTGGCGACTGCAGACGCTGACCGACCTGTCGCAGTTGCCGGACTACGAGGAAGGGTGGGGGTATCACCGCGGCGGCGCGTCGGGGGCGCCCGTCGACGCCGACGGCAATCCGCTGTTCTACTCAGCCCCGGCCGCTTGGGACGCGGCCGCCAACGACGGCGAGCGGTGGCGGTGGGTCCTCGCCCGGCGCAGCGAGTGGTTCCCCGATACGGCCGATCAGGAGTTGCTCGATCGGGCCCAGTTCCTGCAGTCGCAGTTCGGCGTGCAGACGCTGTCCGAGTACGGCTGGCCGCTGGGACGGGTCGGCGACGTGGACTCGGACGCGGACGAGCAGACTGGAACGTTCGCGCTCCACACGTTGGGCGAAGAGGAAACGATCTGCCGGCTCGCCACGGGCGTGAAACGCATTACGCTTCCCGCGGAGCACAACTATGCGGCGTTGTGGAAACAACTTGCGGAACGCCCGCAGACGCCGCGGCAACCGACGGCCCCTTGGATCAGCGCGTGCGAGCAACTCGCCGGCGAATTCGAGAATCGTCGGCAGTATCCCCGCGCCGCGGAGTTCTGGCGAAAGCTGATCGACGCTCGGCCGGAGTCGCTCAGCGCGAGCTATCGCGAACGGTTGGAGCAGATCGTCGGCAATTGGGGACGGTTGGAACCGGCGGTTCAGCAGCCTGCCGGCCGGGGCGCCACGCTCGACTACCGGTTCCGCAACGGCAAGCGGGTTGAGTTCGTCGCCCGCAAGATCGACGTGCGACGCCTGTTGGACGACGTCAAGAAGTATCTTGCCGGCCGTCCTCAGGCGCTCGCCTGGGAGCAGATCAATATCGACAACATCGGTTACCGATTGGTCGAGCAAGGCCAAGAGCAGTACGTGGGCGCCGAGGCGGGCCGGTGGTCGGTCGATCTCGAACCGCGGCCGCAGCACTTCGACCGGCGGACGATGATCGCGACGCCGCTGTCGCAGCCGGGGGCGTACTTGGTCACGGCCAAGATGGAGGGGGGCAACGAACAGCGGGTCGTGCTGTGGGTCGCCGACACCGCGATCGTGAAGAAGCCGCTCGAAGGAGCGGCGCTGTACTACGTGGCCGACGCGGCGACCGGCGTTCCCGTCGCCAAGGCGAACGTCGAATTCTTCGGATGGATGCAGCAGCAAATTCCGACCGGGAGGATGCAGCTGGATACGAAGAACTTCGCCGAGTTCACCGATGCAAGCGGCTTGGTCCGCTTGCCGGCCGACGACGCCAACCGGCGGCATTCCTGGCTGGCGATCGCCACGACTCCCGCAGGACGGTTGGCCTATCTGGGGTTCAGCGGCGTCTGGTCGGGGCAATACCACGACCAGCAGTACAAGCAGGTAAAGGCCTACGCGCTGACCGATCGCCCGGCGTATCGCCCCGGCGACGCGGTGCAGTTCAAGTTCTGGGTTCGTACGGCCCAGTACGACGCGACCCCCGAGGGCGACGCCGAGTTCGCCGCGAAGAGTTTCGTCGTCGAAATCCGCAACCCGAAGAACGAGAAGGTGTTCTCGCAGACGCTCACCTCCGACAAATACGGCGGGCTCGCCGGCTCATGGACCTTGCCGGCCGACGCGACGTTGGGGCAGTACAGTCTGTTCGTGGTCAACCACGGCGGCGGGCATTTTCGCGTCGAGGAGTACAAGAAGCCCGAGTTCGAGGTGACGATCGACGCCCCGGCCGAGCCGGTCATGCTGGGCGAGACGGCGACCGCCAAGATCTCGGCCAAGTACTACTTCGGCGCCCCCGTGACCAACGGCAAGGTGCGGTACAAGGTGTTGCGAACGTCGTACGACCAGCGGTGGTTTCCGCCGATGCCGTGGGACTGGCTCTACGGGCCCGGGTATTGGTGGTTCGCGGAGAGCTACGACTGGTATCCCGGGTGGAGCCGATGGGGCTGCGCGCGGCCGTGGCCGTGGTGGTGGTGGCGTCAGTCGGCGCCTCCCGAGCTGGTCGCGGAGCAGGAGGTCGATCTCGACTCCTCCGGCGCGATCGACGTGGCCATCGACACCGCCCCCGCGAAGGCGGCGCACGGCGATCAGGATCATCGGTACGAGATTCAGGTCGAAGTGGTGGACGAATCGCGACGAACGATCGCCTCCAGCGGGCAGGTGCTCGTGGCGCGACGGCCGTTCCAGGTGTTTCTGTGGGCCGACCGGGGCTACTACCGTGCCGGCGATCCGATCCAGGTCGAGATGGCCGCCCGCACCCTGACTGGCAAAGGGGTGAAGGGCGCCGGGACGCTGCGGTTGCTTAAAATCGCCTACGCCGAGGGAAACCCGGTCGAGACCGAGGTCGCCAAATGGGACCTGCCGACCAACGACGAGGGACGCGCCGCGCTGCAAATCAAGGCGAGCGAGCCGGGGCAGTACCGGTTGTCGTACGAGGTCGTCGACGGCGCGAACCACCGGATCGAAGGCGCCCAGGTGCTGACCGTGCGCGGCGACGGGTTCGACGGCGGGGATTTCCGCTTCAACGACCTGGAACTGATTCCCGAGCGGCGCGAATACGCCCCGGGGGAGAAGGTTTCGCTGCAGATCAACGTCGACCAGCGGGGCGCCACGGTCCTGTTGTTCGTCCGGCCGTCGAACGGGATCTATCTGCCGCCGCAGGTGGTGACGCCGACCGGCAAGAGCACGCTCGTCGAGTTGCCGGTCGAGGCCCGTGACATGCCGAACTTCTTTGTCGAGGCGGTTGCGGTCCATCACGGCCGGCTCCACACGGCGGTCCGGGAGATCTTCGTGCCGCCGACCGCGCGAGCGGCCAGCGTCGAGGTCGTCCCGTCGGCCGACGCATATCTGCCGGGGCAGGAGGCGAAGATCCGAATCAAGCTGACCGATCCGGAGGGGAATCCGGCGGTCGGTTCGCTGGTGGCGGCCGTCTATGACAAGGCGCTCGACTACATCGCCGGGGGGGCGGCTCCGCCCGACATCCGCGAGTTCTTCTGGAAGTGGCGGCGCGAGCATCGACCGAATTCCGAAACGAATCTCGGTCGCGTCGAGGGGCCCGTCGCCAAGAGCGGCGAGAAACAAATGCAGGACATCGGGATGTTCGGCTGGTCGAGCGTCGATGAACTCGGAGTGAATTTCGAATTTTCAGAAGGCGCCGACTGGTTCAAGCTCAAGGCGATGCGCGGCTTTGGGGGGAGAGGCGGAGTGGCCTTCGGCCGCGAGGAAGCGGCACTCCCGATGTCGGCCGCGGCGCCAATGGCCTTGGCGATGAGCAGCGTCGCTGACGGAGAGACGCGCGCACCAGGCGGGCCGACGGCCGACGATTCGTCGGGGTCGGGCGAGATCGCCCCGCAGATCCGGGAGAACTTCGCCGACACGGCCCTGTGGGTCGGCGCCCTGGAGACCGACGCCAACGGGTTGGCCGAAGTGTCGCTCAAGATGCCTGAGAACCTCACGGCGTGGAAGATCGGCGCCTGGAGCATGGGCTCCGGCGGGCGCGTCGGGCAGGGCGCCGCGGAGGCGGTCACGCGCAAGAACATCATCGTGCGGCTGCAGGCGCCGCGGTTCTTCGTCGAACGGGACGAGGTGGTTCTCTCGGCGAACGTGCACAACTATCTGGCTCACGCGAAATCGGTCCGCGTTCGGCTTGATCTGGAAGGGGGGGCGCTCGTCGGACCCGATCGGATGGAGCAAACCGTCGAACTCGCCGCGGGGGGCGAACAGCGCGTCGACTGGCGCGTGAAAGCCGTCCACGAAGGCGTGGCGGTCGTCCGCGCCAGCGCGCTGACCGACGAAGAGTCGGACGCGATGCAAATGACGTTTCCCGTGCTGGTGCACGGGATGTTGAAGCAGGACGCGTTCAGCGGGATGCTTCGTTCGGCGGAGTCGAGCGGCAAGTTCACGGTGGTCGTTCCCCGCGAGCGGCGGCCCGAGCAGACGCGGCTGGAGGTTCGCTACTCGCCGACGTTGGCCGCGGCGATGCTCGATGCGATTCCTTACCTTGTCGACTACCCCTACGGCTGCACCGAGCAGACGCTCAACCGGTTTCTTCCCGCGGTGTTGGCCCAGCGGACGCTGCAGCGGATGGGAGTCGATTTGAAAGCGCTGCGGGAGAAGCGGACCAATCTCAACGCTCAGGAGCTCGGCGACTCTGCGGAGCGCGCCGCCCAGTGGAAGCGGTACGACGCGAACCCCGTGTTCGACGACGCCAAGCTGAACGAGATCGTCAAGGCCGGGGTCAATCGGCTGACGGAGATGCAACTGTCCGACGGCGGCTGGGGCTGGTTCAGCGGATGGGGCGAACGCTCCAGCCCGCACACGACCGCCGTGGTCGTCCGGGGATTGCTCGTGGCGCAGCAGAACGAAACAGCGCTCGTCCCCGGCGTCTTGGAACGGGGGCTGGATTGGCTCGACCAGTATCGGACGCGGCAACTTGCGCTGCTCGACGCCTTCGACCGGCACGCCGACAAACCGCGAGCCGAGAAGACGCCGTACAAACGGTACGCCGACAATCTCGACGCGTACGTACATGCCGTGTTGGTGCAGGCCGGTCGCGGCAACTCGCGGATGCGGGCGTACCTGTACGTCGACCGGACGAAGTTGGCGCCGTACGCGTTGGCGTTGTTCGGGACAGCGCTGCAGCAGGAGCTGAGCTCGGCCAATCGGATCGGGGGGACTCCCGCGGCCGACGCGGCCGGCGTGGGGCAACAGGCCGGTCCGCGGAACGTGATTGCCGACACGCCGGTCGCCGACATGCTGGCGATGGTGCTGCGAAACCTATCGCAATATCTGGATCACGACGAGGAGAACCAAACCTCGTGGCTCGACCTGCCCGGCGGGTCATGGTGGTATTGGTACGGCAGCGAGTACGAAGCTCATGCGGCGTACCTCAAGCTGTTGGTGGCCGCCGAACCCGCCAGCGAGACGGCGCCGCGGCTGGTGAAATACCTGCTCAACAATCGCAAACACGCGAGCTACTGGAACAGCACTCGCGACACGGCGCTGGTGATCGAGGCCTTCGCCGACTATTTGGCCGCCACTGGCGAGGCGAAGCCCGACCTGCAAGTCGAGGTGTGGGTCGACGGCGAGCGGAAGAAGTCGGTCTCCATCACGCCCGACAATCTGTTCACGTACGACGGTTCGCTGGTCGTCGAGGGGGCCGAGTTGGAGCCGGGCAAGCACGTCGTCGAACTGCGCAAGACCGGCGCCGGGCGGCTCTACTACAACGGATACCTCCAGAACTTCACGCTGGAGGACCCGATCGCCGCGGCGGGATTGGAACTGAAGATCGAGCGAAGGTTCTACAAGCTCGTCCGCGACGATCGCGCCGGTCAAGTCGCCGGCGATCGGGGACAGGCGGTCGAGCAGCGCGAGCTGAAGTATCGGCGCGAGGAGATCGTCAATCTGCAGGAACTCGTCAGCGGCGACCTCGTCGAGGTGGAACTCCTCGTCGACAGCAAAAACGACTACGAGTACGTCATGCTCGAAGACCGCAAGGCGGCCGGTTTCGAGCCGGTCGAGGTTCGCAGCGGCTACAACGGCAACGACCTGGGCGCCTACGTCGAGTACCGCGACCAACGGGTCGCGCTGTTCGTCCAACGCCTGATGCGCGGCAAACACAGCGTCAGCTATCGTCTGCGGGCCGAAGTCCCGGGCAAGTTCAGCGCCCTGCCCGCCACCGCCGCGGCGATGTACGCCCCCGAGCTGAAGGCGAACAGCGATGAAATGAAAGTTCGAGTCGCGGATCGACAGGAATAGCGACGGCGCTCGCCGCCGGAGTCTGTTGATCGCTTACGCCTCGACCGCGGGGCCTGCGGCGCCGATTTCGGCAAAGAGGGCGTCGACGAAGTCCTGCGGTTTGAACAGCGCCAGGTCCTCGGCTTTTTCGCCGATGCCGACGTACTTGACGGGTAGGCCGACGCTTTGGCGGATCGCGACGACGACGCCTCCCTTGGCCGTGCCGTCGAGTTTGGCGAGCACGATCCCGGTGCAGTCGACCGCTTCGGTGAAGTTTTTGGCCTGGCTGATCCCGTTCTGGCCGGTCGTGGCGTCAAGAACCAAGAGCACCTCGTGGGGCGCTGCGGGAATCTGCTTGCGGATGGAACCTTGGATTTTGGTGAGTTCGGCCATCAGGTTTTTTTGCGTCTGCAGACGGCCGGCCGTGTCGATGATGCAGACGTCGGCGCCGATGGCGAGGGCCTGCTCGGTCGCCCGGTAGGCGACGCTCGCCGGGTGGGCGCCGGGTTCGCCGGTGACGATGTCGACCCCCAGCCGCTCGGCCCAGATCGTGAGCTGCTCGACCGCGGCGGCGCGGAACGTGTCGCCGGCTCCCAGCACGACTTTCTTGCCGGCTTGGGTGAACATCCGAGTCAGTTTGGCGATCGACGTCGTTTTGCCGGCGCCGTTGACGCCGCAGATCATGATCACCGTCGGCCCGCTCGCGGCGAAGCGAATCGGCGAGTCGTCCTGGGCCATCAGTTCGGCCAGCTTCGACTTCCAGGTGGCGACGATCTGCTCGAGCGTGACGACCCGGCCGCGGTAGTTCTTGGCCACCTCGGCGACGATTTCTTCGACCGACTCATAGCCCATGTCGGTTTTGAAGAGGATCGCGCGCATCTCGTCGAGAAACGCCTCATCGATGAGGCGCCCCTCGCTCTTGAAGAGATCGCGAACGTCGGTCTTGAGAATCTGCGCGGTCTTGGCGAGGCCGCGCTTGAACTTATCAAACAAACCCATGGGGCGAAACTTTCCGGCGAGGCTTTCGTAGTTCAGTGTTGCACAGAGGAGCCAAATCGCAAAGCAACGACCGCCGAGCCGGCGGGAACGTTAGAGAGTATTGCGATTCACTTTGCGTCTTAGCGCCTGTGCGCGAGACTAAGGCGAGTCCTTGTCGCGCTCGATCAGTTTGTCGAGGATGCCGTTGACGAATTGGGAGCTTTGGGCGGCGCCGAAGCGTTTGGCCAGTTCGACCGCTTCGTCGATCGCGACGCGCGGCGGGGTGTCGCTGAAGCGGATTTCGTAGGCCCCGATCCGCAGGATGTTGCGGTCGGTCGCGGCCATGCGGTGGAGCGACCAGTTTTCGGCCTTGGCGGCCAACAGGGCGTCGAGTTCCTGCTGGTTCCGGCGGACCCCCAACACGATTTGCTTCGCAAAGTCGCGCGAGTCCTCGTCGCGCAGCCGCCCGGCCAGAAACGCGCCGAGCCGGTCGAGCGAGTTCTGGGGGTTGAGATCTTCCTGGAACAGCGCTTGGAGGGCGACCTCACGAGCGCGACTGCGGCGGGACATTGCGACAGGGAGGTCAGAGGCGAGAGGTCGGCGGTCAGGAACGCTCGTCGATGCGAGCCGGGGCGTCTTCGCCCTCAGCGGCTCGCGCAAGACCCGTCATTCTATGCCCGAGGCAGGTTCCGCAACAACCCGACCATGTGGAGGGCCGCGTCGGCGCACTCGGCGCCTTTGTTGCCGACCGGTCCCCCGGCGCGGGCGAGGGCCTGCTCCATCGTCTCGCAGGTCAACAGGCCGAACAGCACGGGGATTCCCGTCGCGAGGCCGATCTCGCTGATCGCGAGGCTGACGGCGCGGTTGATGTGCTGATCGTGCGACGTTTCGCCGCGAATGACGACGCCCAAGCAGATGACCGCGGCGTAGCGGCCGCTCCGAGCCAGCTGTTGGGCCGGCAGCGACAATTCCCAGGATCCCGGCACCCATGCCACGTCGATCGCGTCGCCGGGGACCCCCGCGGCGATCAAGGCTTCGACTGCGCCGTCGAGCAACCGGCCTGTGACGCCGCGATTCCACTGGGCGACGACGATCGCAAAACGATCGTCGGCGGCGACGGGAGCGACGGGGATTTCGTTCATCGTCGTGGCTGACGCATGCTGGCTATGCGATCGTGGAGCGCTGCCGGCGACAGAGCGAGTCGCGGCCGGGGGGGCGGGTCGCTTCGGACGACAGCCCCGCCTACTCCTTGATGCTCATCAGGAACTCGGCGTTCGACTTCGTCTTGCGAAGCCGCGTGGCGAGCAGGTCCATCGCGTCGGTCGGGCTCATGTCGTTGAGGACGCGACGCAGCAGGCAGACCCGCCTGAACTCCTCGGGGTCCATGAGCATTTCCTCGCGCCGGGTGCCGCTGCGGACGATGTCGATCGCCGGCCAGATCCGCTTGTCGACCAAGCGGCGGTCGAGCACGATCTCCTGGTTGCCGGTCCCTTTGAACTCCTCGAAGATCACCTCGTCCATCCGGCTGCCGGTGTCGACGAGCGCGGTGGCGATGATGGTCAGCGAGCCCCCTTCCTGAACTTTGCGGGCCGAGCCGAAGAACCGCTTGGGGCGCTGCATGGCGTTGGCGTCGATGCCGCCGGAGAGGATCTTGCCGCTCGAGGGGCATTCGGCGTTCCACGCCCGGGCGAGCCGAGTGATCGAGTCGAGGAAGATCACGACGTCGCGGCCGTATTCGACCATCCGCTTCGCCTTTTCGAGGACCATTTCGCTGACCTGGACGTGGCGGGCCGAGGTTTCGTCGAACGTGCTCGAGATGACCTCGCAGTTGGTGCCCTTGACGTTCCGCTCCATGTCGGTGACTTCCTCGGGGCGCTCGTCGATCAGCAACATGATGACGTACGCCTCGGGGTAGTTGGCCAGCACGCTCTTGGCCATCTTCTGCATCAAGACGGTTTTGCCGGCCCGCGGGGGGCTGACGATCAACCCGCGCTGGCCGAAGCCGATCGGCACGATCATGTCGACGACCCGCATGTCGACGTCGTCGGGCGCGTGCTCCATGCGGATCCGCTCGTCGGGATGCTCGGGGGTCAGGTTGTCGAACAGGACCTTCTTGCTGACGTGGTTGGGGTCATCGCCGTTGATGCTTTCAACACGCAGCAGGGCGAAGTACCGCTCGTTTTCCTTCGGCGGGCGGATTGTTCCCGAGATCGTCGCCCCGGTCAGCAGCCCGAACCGACGAATCTGGCTCGGCGACACGTAAATGTCGTCGGGGCAGGAGAGGTAGTGGTAGTCGGGCGAGCGGAGGAAGCCGAACCCGTCGGGGAGGATTTCGAGCGTCCCCTCGCCCGACATCATGCCGTTGAGCTTCACCCGCGACTTGAGGATGCGGAAGATGAGGTCCTGCTTCTTGAGGCTCGAGGCTTCCTCGATCTGCTCCTCTTCGGCGACCGCGATCAGCTCGGGCATGCTCATCCGCTGCAGCGCGGCGACGTGCATGTTCTGGTCGGGCTTGTCGGTACGCTCGATGTTCTTGCCGATGCGGCGGACCCGTTCGGCCGCCTTGTCGAGCTCTTCGGCGAAGGAGAGCGGTTCCTCGCGCTCGAGCTCGGCCAGGGTGGCGGGGTCAATGCCGTCGGGAGTGGGGTAATTGCGGTGGCGATGCGGGGGGCCCTGGAAACGACCCGGCCGGGGACCGCGGTTGCTGGTCTCAGCCATGAACGGCAAACTCCTGGTGGGAAGATCGAAAAGATTTAGGGCGTCAGCGCACGGACGGCGCAACGGCGGGAATGCAAGAACGGCGGGATGGGATTCGGGCTGGCCGAGCGGCCGACCCAGGCGTGATCAAACTCAGGCGACGATCGCACCGCGAGCGCGGCAAGGGTCGCAGGGGAACTCTCAGCAGCCGGGCAATGAAGGCGGGACCACGGCGGGCAGGCGATTCGTTTCAAACGCTAGTATGCCAAGCGACGCCGGGACAGGGAAGCGCAAGTTCGGCAAACCGCCGGATTTCTGCAGCGAAAAGCCGGGGATTCGCCGGCTGGCGGGGGGCGAGCGAATCTACTGCGAACAGGCGGATTTGCCGGGGGGCAGGCCGGAACGCTCGATTCGTTCGGCCCAAAACTGCCGAACCCGCTGCGGTAAATCCGCCAGGGCGCCGCTGCTGTCGACCGTCCAAGTCGCAAGCAGCCGCTTTTCGTCAATCGGCATTTGGACGGCCTCGCGTCGCTCAAATTCCCCAGGAGGCCAGCCACGGGTTGCCGCTCGCTGGCGGCGGAGCGATTCGGGGCACTCGACCCAGACCAGTTCATCGCACAAGGTTTGCCACCCTGCTTCGACCAACAGCGGGGCGTCGACGACGACCGCCGGGGCGCCGACGTCACGGAGCCGGGCGATTTCGGCGACGAACCGCTCGCGGATTCGCGGGTGGAGAATCGACTCGAGCCAGCGTCGTTCGACGGCCGCTTCCGGGGTCGGGGCGAAGACGCGGGCGGCGATGGCGCCCCGCCGGGGCTGGCCGGCGTGGTCGAGCGCCTCGGGACCCCACCGTTCGACCAACAGGCGACACGCCTCGGGGGTCGCGATCGCCTCACGCGCCGCGGAATCGGCGTCGAGCACCACGGCGCCGAGCTCGGCCAGCGCCGCAGCGACGGCCGATTTGCCGCTCGCGATCCCGCCGATGAGGCCGATGGTTTTCATGGGAAGGACGAAGGCGGCGTGGGGCAAGGCGACGAGTTGCGGCGGGGTATTCTTGGCGTCTGAGCGGGGGGAGCCAACCCCAAGTTCATGCGGCTTGGCGGCCGCGGCTTGACGATCACTCGCATTCCGCCCAGTTGGGGCCGGTCTTGACGTCGATGGCCAGGGGGACGGCCAGTTCCATAACGGTGGTCATTTCTTCGCGGACGAGTCGGCCCAGAGCTTCTGCCTCCTCGGGCGGGGTCTCGAACAACAGTTCGTCGTGGATTTGCAGCAGCATCGCGGCAGGAGTCCCTTCGGCCTTGAGCCGGCGATGAACCTGCAGCATGGCCAGCTTGATGAGGTCGGCCGCCGAGCCCTGGATGACGGTGTTCACGGCGGTCCGCTCGGGGAGGTTGAGTTGCCGCAGCGCCCCGCTTGGCTCGCGCAGGCCCGGCGGCGGGGTGCGCACGCCGTCGACCTTGCGCTTGCGGCCCAGCAGCGTCGAAACGCAACCGCGCGAGCGGCAGCCGCCGAGGGTCTCGATGAAGAAGTCGAGCACGCCCGGATACTTCCCGAAGTACGCCTCGATGAACGCGGCGGCCTCTTCCTTGGAAATTCCCAGTGCCTTGGCCAACCCGAAGGGGCTTTGCCCGTAGATGATGCCGAAGTTGACCGCCTTGGCGGCGCGGCGCATCTCGGGGGTCACTTCGTCCATGGCGACGCCGTTCACCTGGGCGGCGACGAGGCGATGAATGTCCTCGTCGTTGGCGAACGCGGCGCAGAGGGTTTCGTCGCGGGTGAAGTGGGCGAGGACTCGCAACTCGATCTGCGAATAGTCGGCCGCAAGCAGAATCCACCCTGGCGGTCCCGCCTTGAACGCCGAGCGAATTTCCTTTCCCTCGCGGGTTCGGACCGGGATGTTCTGCAAGTTGGGGTTGTTGGAACTGAGCCGTCCCGTGGCCGCGACGACCTGGTTGAGCGACGAGTGGACGCGACCCGTGACCGGATGGACCAGCTTGGGGAGGGCGTCGATGTAGGTCCCCAGCAGTTTGGCGTACTGGCGGTGCTCGACGATCATCGCCGGCAGCGGGTGCAACGGGGCCAGCTCCTCGAGCACGCTCGCGTCGGTGCTCGGGCCGGTCTTGGTCTTTTTGATCACCGGGAGTTTGAACTCGGTGAACAACAGCTCGGCGAGTTGCTTGGGGGAGGCGATGTTGAGCGGTCGGCCGGCCAACTCTTCGATGTCCTGGGAGAGCTTGGTCAGCCGGTCGGTGTAGACATTGCTCAGTTCGCCGAGCCGTTCGACGTCGACGGAGACGCCCCGATGCTCCAACTCCGCGAGCACCTCGATAAGCGGCGTCTCGACGGCGTCGTTCAGTTCGGCGAGCCCTTCGCCGGCCAGTCGTTCCTGGAGGATCGGCAGCAGTCGCAGCGGGACGTCGGCGTCCTCAGCCGCATACTGGCCGGCGGCGGACGCCGGGACCTCGTCCATCCGCAATTGCGATTTGCCTTTGCCGATGAGCGAGTCGATTTTGATCGTCTCGTGGTCGAGGTAGGTCAGGGCGAGATGGTCGAGATTGTGAGACCGCTCGCCCGCGTCGAGCAGATAACTGGCGACCATCGTGTCGAACGCAATCCCGCGGAGCTCGATCCCCGCGCTTTTGAGCACGACCATGTCGTACTTCAGGTTCTGCCCGATCTTGGCGATCGCGGGGTTTTCGAGAATGGGGCGGAGCGCAGCGGCGGTCGCTTGCGGGTCGAGCGTCGTCGACCCCGCCGGGCCGCGAACCGGGACGTAGCACGCCTCCCCCGGGGCCCAGGCGAACGAGTAGCCGACGATCTCGGCAAAGCGGGGATTCACGTCGGTCGTCTCGGTGTCGACTGAGATCCGCTCGCATGCCGACAGGGTCGCGATCAACTCGGCGAGCCCGGCCGGCGTGTCGACCACGCGGTAGTTCGCTTCCCACGAGTCGGGGAACAGTCGAGTGCGCTCGGCGAGGTCCGGCGAGGCGGCGCTCGAGCCGACGCCCCCGGCTGGACCGTCGTACAACTTGGCCACCGCCAGGGCGCGGTCCGCCAGAGACCGGAAGCCGAACTCGCGGAACAGCTCAGCAATGCGCCCCGGGTCGATCTGCCCGGCACGGGCGCGCCCCCAATCGGGGGTCACCGGCACATGGCGATCGAGTTCCACGAGTTTGCGCGACAGGATTGCGTCGTCGCGGTGTTTGAGCAGGTTCTCGCGCCGCTTCGCGCCGGCGACCTCGCTGGCGTGATCGAGCACCCCCATGAGCGAGCCGTACTGATCGAGCAGCTCCTTGGCGACTTTCGGCCCGATCAGCGGCACGCCCGGCACGTTGTCGACCTTGTCCCCCACGAGGGCCTGAAAGTCGACGACCTGATCGGGTCGGATCCCCCAGTCGGCCTCGAGCGCCGCGGCGTCGTAGACCTCGTCCTTGCGGATGTTGTAGACCGACACGTGCGGCGTGATGAGTTGCCGGCAGTCCTTGTCTCCCGTGACGACGTAGCAGCTTGCCCGGGCTTCGTCGCACAGCCTCGCGACGGTCGCCAGCACGTCGTCAGCCTCGAAGCCCGGGGAGTCGAGCACCGGAATCCCGAGGGCCTCGAGCACTTGCCGAATCTTGGGGATCTGCGAGACCAACTCCTCGGGCATCTCGCCGCGGTCCCCCTTATAGGCTTCGTACAGTTCGTGGCGGAAGGTCGTCCCGGGCAGGTCGAACGCACAGAGAATCGCCGTGGGGCGCCGGCGTTCGAGCAGTTGGAGCATGTCGCGGGTGAAGCCGTAGACCGCCCCCACCGGCTCGCCGCGCGGGCTGGACAGCTCCGACCCCTGCATGGCGTGAAAGACTTGGAAGATCAGCGAGTGCGAGTCGACGGCGTAGACGGTCCAGCCGGCGATCGACGAGGGGGCTTCGCGGAGCGTCGAGGGCGCCTGGGCGCCATCGGTCGCCGGCGCGACGAACGCACCTTCTTCGTCTTCCATCCCTGGCAGGGAGGCTTGTCGATTCTTCCGAGCCATGGGGCGCGAGGGGGCGAGGCGTGACGTTCAAGTTCCAGCGGCGCCCCCCAATGTACCCGCCGCCGTACCAAGGGTGGAGGGCGCCTTGGGGGCGCGCGTCCGGCCGGGACGATTTTGCCGGTCGCGCGAGATGGTCCGGGCTTCGCCCTGCCGCCAACGCGGAGCCGACGACGCCGGCGGGAGCGGACAAGGCCTAGATTTTGGTACGACTTGCGCTTGCAGCCGCCTTGACCTTTGCACCTTGCCGCCCGTGTTCGGACAAAACCAATTTCACGTACGGACCGACCGCTCGATTGTCGACGTGGCCTACCGGCTGCTTGACGCCGCGGCGATCCTGTGCGCCACCCTCGCGGCGACGCGCTACACCGACGACGAGCATTTGCCGAATCTGGCGGTCGTCGGCGCGACGACGTTGTTGGTTCACATGGTCGCGGTCGAAGTGAGCGGCCTCTACCGGAGTTGGCGCGGGGCGAAGATTGCGCTGGAATTGTGGTGCGTGCTGGCAACTTGGCTCTACACGGCGCCAGCCGTGCTGGGGGTCGGGCTGTTCACCAAATTCAACGCTGAATTCACATACAAGACGAAGCTGGTGTGGCTGGCGTTGACGCCGCTGGCGATGATCAGCGGGCGGATCGCGTATCGGCTGGTGCTGCGCAATCTGCGCAGCCGAGGATTCAATACGCAGCGGTTCGCCATTTGCGGCGTCAACAAGCTGGGCGTCCAGTTGGCTCGCAACGTGCAGAACGCCCCGGAGCTGGGGCTGGAGTTCGTCGGGTTCTTCGACGACCGACCGCAGCACCGCACCGAGCAGGAATTGGGAGAAACGCCCCCCCACGCCGGCAACTTGCCCGAGCTTGTGCAACTGGCCCGCGCCGGCGGCGTCGACATGGTGTTCATCACCTTTCCGATGCGGGCTGAGAAGCGGATTCGCGACTACCTGACGCAGCTCGGCGACACGACGGCGTCGGTGTACATCGTGCCCGACTTCTTCGTGTTCCAAATGTTGCACGCCCGGTGGAGCTCGATCGACGGGTTGCCGGTGGTGAGCGTCTTTGAGACGCCCATGTCGGGGATCGACGGCGTGCTGAAGCGGGGCTTCGACGTGCTCGTCGGGGGCGCCCTGCTGGCCGTGCTTGCCGTGCCGATGCTGGCGATTGCCGCGGCGGTGAAGTGTTCGTCCCCCGGGCCGGTGTTCTTCCGCCAGAAGCGGTACGGGCTGTCGGGCGAGGAGATTCGCGTCTGGAAGTTCCGCAGCATGCGCGTGTGCGAGGACGGCGCCCAGGTACGGCAGGCGACCCAGCACGACGACCGCATCACGCCGGTCGGGCGCATGTTGCGCAAGACCTCTCTCGACGAGTTGCCGCAATTGTTCAACGTCCTCGGCGGCAGCATGTCGCTGGTCGGCCCGCGACCCCATGCGACGGCTCACAACGAGCAGTACCGGTCGCTCATCGACGGCTACATGCTGCGGCACAAAGTGAAGCCGGGGATCACCGGTCTGGCCCAAGTGAATGGAGCCCGCGGCGAGACCGAGACTCTGGAGAAGATGGAGCGTCGCATCACCCTCGACCATCGCTACATTCGCGAGTGGTCGCTGGGGATGGATCTCAAGATCCTGGTGAAAACGGCGCTGGTCGTCTTCCGGCAAGAGAACGCGTATTGAGATTTCGCGGGAGGGGGGGCAATTTCTCAGCGCCGGCGTACCTTCCCCGAATGCCCTCTCGAAAACGACTCCTGCGCTCCCTTTAATCCGCCTTTGAACTTCCGAGACCGCGGTTCACGAACTCCGTCGTGTAACTTGCCGCGGGGTCGATCGCTCCTTCGGCGAGCAGGCCCGCTTCGATCGCCGTCTGATGGAACGCGGCGACTCGTTCGGGGTCGATGGCGCCGATCCCTTTGGCGCTAGCTTCGTCTCCGTCGACGAGGCGCCACTCGCGCATCTTGGCGACGGAGTATTCGATCTGCCCGTCGGTCATCGCCGGGTTGTCTTTCTTGATCCGGGCGTTGGTGGCCGCCGCGTCGACGCCGTCGAGATACCGGCGCCAGCCGAGGATCGAGGCGTCGACGAACCGTTGCACGAGATCGGG
The DNA here is from genome assembly GCA_019636345.1 of Pirellulales bacterium. Taxonomy (NCBI): domain Bacteria; kingdom Pseudomonadati; phylum Planctomycetota; class Planctomycetia; order Pirellulales; species Pirellulales bacterium. Next base: position 81,442 of record JAHBXQ010000009.1, read on the forward strand.
GTTCTTCTCGATCAGTTCGGTCCGCGTTTCGAGCACGGTCGAGTAGCTGTTCCAGCCATGATCGGCCATGAGAAACACCAGCGGCTGCTCGCCCGTCGCTTCTTGAACGCGCATCGGCTCGGCCGTCGCGTAGCCTTGCAGGACGGCTCGTTTGTCGACCAGGAACGGGCCGAGGCTGTGGTTGTAGGGGCGAAGGTTCGCCGATTTGAAGCCATGGGCCGATTTCATCCAGAGGAAGAAGCTGTTGCGGCCCGAGTGCCCCATCAGCAGCGGCGCCTGCGTCAGGTCTTGCCAGGTCTTGTAGCCTTGCCCGGCGTGAGCGAGCAGGCATTGCGGATCCTTCTGGAAAAACGCGGCGACGACCTTCGTGGGAATGCCTTGCTTTACGGCGTCGAACGGGGGAAGCAGGTTCGTGCCGACGAGGAACTCGATGCGGCCGAACGCCAACAGCGGTCGATTGTTCACCAACGGTCCGCCCGGCTGAATCGTGACGTCGAGCCCATGGTCGCGATACGTGCCGTCGACGACCGCCTGGTAGAAGCCTCCCAGCTCAGGCTGGGCGAGCCAGTTTGTGGCAAGGGTCGCCCTGTCGAGCCCCGCTGTCGGCGAGGCCAGGCCGGCGACCGAGGCGGCGATTGCCAGGATCAAGCTGGAACGAAGGGAGTGCATCGTCGGGCGGAGCCCTTGGGTATCGGAGGAGGAAAGCGGTAACGGTCGCCGTGCCGGGACTGGTTATTGGATCGCACTTTCATGCCACCGGCGGAGCAGCAGGTAGCTTAACCCCGACAGGGCGAAAAAAATCGCAATTCCCGTCAGCGAGACCAGCGTCAACGCGGCGAACATCAGCGGCGTGTCGGTGCGGAGCTGGCTGGTGAGGATCAGCGAGGCGAGCCCCGACTCGTCTCCGACGGCCCCGGTGACGAATTCGGCGACGACCGCTCCGACGAGGCTCAGGTTCCCGGCGATCCGCAGCCCCGCCAAGCAGTACGGCAGAGCCGTCGGCGCCAGCAACAGCCGCAGCCGCTGCCAGGGGTTGGCGCCGTAAAGCTGGAACAGCTCGCGCAGTCCGCGGTCCGCGCTCCGCAGGCCGACGGCCGTGTTCGAGAGGACCGGAAAGAAAGCGACGATCCATGCGCAGACGAGGTGGATCAGCGGCAGTCGCTCCATGCCGATCCAAAGCATCACCAGCGGCGCCACGGCCACCAGCGGGGTGACTTGCAGCACGATGGCGTAGGGAAACAGGCTTGCTTCGATCCAGCGGGACGAGGTAAAGACCGCCGCGAGCAGCGCTCCGCCGATCGCCGCGGCCGCGAACGCCGACAGCGTGGTGCGAAGCGTCACGGCCCACGCCGGGCCGAGCTCGTCGCGGCGTTCGATCAGGGTGGCGACGATGCGGCTTGGCGCCGGGAGGATGAAGTGCGGGACTTCCCAATGCCGGACGCTCCACTCCCATCCGCCGAGCGCCAGGGCCGCCACGACGAGCGGCGCCATCCACCGGGCGGCGCGCGCCAGCGGCCAACCCGACGTATCGGATTCCGGACTCGGCCCAGCCATGCTCGACGTCCCCTGCGGCGGGATCTCGGTTGGGTTCAACTTGCCGCCCGGGCTTCGTCGCCGGCGGCTCGCTGCAGCGCCGCCGAGACCACGGCGCACGACTCGGCGAAGCGTGCCGTGCCGCGAAGCTCGGCGGTACGGGGTTGAGGGAGATCGATCTCGATCTCCTCGACGATCCGCCCCGGGCGCGAGGACATGACCGCGACCCGCGTCGACAAGTAAACCGACTCGTAGACGCTGTGCGTGACGAACAGCGCGGACCATCGTTGTTCGCGCCACAGGCGGAGCAGGTCGTCGTCGATTCGGTTGCGCGTGATTTCGTCGAGCGCGGCGAAGGGTTCGTCGAGCAATAGCGCCTCGGGCCGGGTCGCGAGGGCGCGGGCGACCGAGACCCGCATCTTCATCCCCCCCGAGAGTTCGCGGGGGTAGGCGTCGGCAAACTCGGCGAGCCCGACCATGGCGAGGGCCTCGTCGACGGCCGGGGCCGCCTCGGTGCGAGAGCGATCGGCCAGCCGCAGCGGCAAATGCACGTTCGACCACGCAGTGGCCCACGGCAGCAACGTCGGCTCTTGGAAGACGAACCCCAGGCGAGCCGCGTCTCGTCGGCCGCCGAGCCAAGGGGCTTCCAGCGTGCCTGCGGTCGGCGGAATCAGGCCGGCGATCATCCGCAACAGCGTGCTCTTGCCGCACCCCGAGGGGCCAAGCAGGCTGACGAACTCCCCCGCATCGATGCGCAGCGACGCCCCGTCGACGGCCAGCGTGCCGTTGGGAAACTCCATGCGGACTTGGTGAGCGACAATCATGACAATTGCGGCGAGCGGGACCTGTGTCATGCACGTTCGCAAAGCAGTGTAGCACGGCCCCGCGGCTTGCGCAATCCGCACCCGCATCTGGATGCGCGCCAAGGTGCGGGCTGGACGTGACTCCGTGGCGACGCTCCAGCCCCGGAGAACTCGTCGCTCAGGAGGCGAATGCCAGGACGCTTGCTGCTTTGTCCCGGATGGTCGTACAATGACGGCGTGGGGGTTGCCTGCGAAGGAACCCAAAGGATGTCCGCATATCGGTTCGTCGTCTTCCCGCGCGGCATGCAGCCGACGACCGACGACGTCGCCGCGCTGGCTGACGTGGCGCCGGCGCTGGGCCATCATATTGCTTGGGGTGTCGACCGGGCCCGCGGCGGGGTGGCGGTCGCGTTCGAGGCCGAGCCCTTTGAGCGCACTCTGGCCGGGATCATCGAATTTCAAGCCCTTTTGCATCGCTGGCAAGCCCGGGGATGCGTCGTGTTGGAGAAATCCGAGTTCGTCAAGGATTCGGCCGCGCTGCGCCCGATTGCCGCATCGACTTACTCGCGAGGGATCCATCCGCTCGCCGCCGGCGCCGTTGCGGAAGCCGAGTCGCATGGGCGTTCTCCGGCGCTCGACCGGCTGCTGGTCGCCAAGCAGAATCTGGCCCACGACGCGGTCGCCCGGGCCAAGCTGCAATTCGACCGCACGGTGCAGCGGTACGAATCGCTGAGCCGCTTTGCGACGGCGGCGCCGTACTTGGCGATGGGGTTCGGCGCGCTGTTGATCCTGGCGGCCGGATGGTACGTCAGCGTGCGGATCCTCGACTCGCCGCGCGAACGTCGTCAGCAAACGATCGAGCGATTAGCCGACGATCCGCTGCGCGAACCGCTTGCCGAGACGCCGCCGGCGGAGCAGCCCGCTGAAGAGCCGTGAGCTCGTCGAGGCGAATCAGCGTCACGGCGCGTTTGTCGACGGCTCCGTCGCGGAGCTCGGGCGCCTGTCCCCGGGGGCCGCTTGCAGCATCCTGGCAATGACTGCGAGACTGATCGCCGAACAACGGCCAGCAGAGCGACCGTCGCAAGGGCAAGCGAGAGGGGCTCGGGCACGGCGGCAGAGCTGGCCGGAATCGCGCCCGCGCCGTACCACGTTCGCCAGCGCGCGAGATCGGCGCCGTCGACGCGTCCGTCGGCGGTCGCGTCTCCTTGCCACGGCGACGCCGCTGTCGAGCCGTACCCGCGCTGCCAGATGAGCAGATCGGCGCCGTCGATGCGGCCGTCGCTGTTGAAGTCCCCGGCCGGCGGCCCTTCGACCGGTCGCGTCCCTTTCAGCCCGGCCGGGTACTGGGCGGCTTCCAGGGTGGCGGTCCACAAATCGCCGGGATGCCCGACGGGGTTTCCCGCGGTCTGCCAGTAGTCGAGCGAGTATTGGTTCCAGCCGGAGCCGTAGTTCTGGTTCTGCACGAACCAACTCAGGGACACGATGTTGTGATTGCCCGGCGTGTGGTTCCAGGCGTTCACGTCGGCGTAGGCGCCGCGGATGAAGTCGGCCGTGACTTGTTCGTTGACGGCCAGATTGCCGGTGAGACTCGTGCTGCGGTTCCACTCGGTCAGATAGACCGGTTTGTCCTGATGGCCGTGCGAGTCGATCACCGCCAACTGCGCCGCGTAGTCGGTGCGGAACGCCTGCACCGCGGCCGCGGCGCCGACGAACGGGTTGCCGTAGGCGTGGATCGCGAACCCGTCGACGCCGGCGCCGGGCAGGGCGTCGATCGCGGCGATCGTTTGCGACAGCCAGTCGTTGCCGGCCATCCAGCGGACTCCGGGAATCACGCCGCCGGGGCTGGGGGGCGCGACCAGCACCTCGTCGTTGGGGCGCACCGCCTTGATTGCCGAGCGGATCTCGTGATAGACGTCGGCGTACCCCGTAGGAGTGATCCGGTTGTCGGCCCAGCCGTTTCCTTCGCCGATGATGTTCGGCTCGTTGCCGATGATCCACACCCGGCTCTGGGCGCCCAGCGTGCCGACGACCCCGAGCACGGAGTTAACCCAAGTCGCCCGATGGGGGTTGCCGGGCGCGGGGATCGTTTCGCCCCAGTTGTAGTCGATGCGCGTGATGATCGCCGCGCCGTGCTGTTGGTTGATCGTCTGGTACAGCGGCGCGAAGAAACCGGCCTGCCACCACGGCTCGGAGTGGGTGACGACGGTCTCGGTCGACCATCCGCCGGTCGGGCCCGCGCCGACCTGCCAGCCGTTGAAGTTCCACCAATGGACGCCGTAGAGCTTCTCGCCGTTGGCCGATACGACGGTCGCATGGCAGGCGAGCAGGCAGAGCGCGGCGGCGCGGGCGGCGCTGTTCGATCGGACGCCTCTCGGCAAACGGTTCAAAGCTCGGTCCCGGGGGAGATGACAAGGGGGAGATCGTTGCGACGAGTCCGGTCCGCTCAGCGGGACGATGTGAGTGCTGGCGGACCGGCGAACTTCATCGTAACGGAGTCCGCAGACGCCGGGCAACCAAATTCGCCGCGGGGTCGTGAGAGCGCGTGTCCTGTCAGGAAGAGCGGCTAAGAACGTCGCGCGGCGACGGACCGAGCCGTCTCGCCCGAATCCGCGACGAGCCTGGAGCAAATGCCCTGTTGACGCGACTTGGGAAACCGCGTGAAATCATGGCGACGTTCGAGACGAGCACGCCGTGACTCGCGAAGCGGCGAACGTGCAAAGGGGACAGACCGCTCGCGAAGCGCTGCCGTCGAGGGATTGGCGGCAATGGCCCGCGAGCCGGTCCTCTCTACTCAACAGGCTGGTGTGGGAGAGCATTGAGATGGATCTGTTCGAACTGATTGCCGCGTTGCTCACCCTGTCAGCGGTGTTTGCGTCGATCAACGCCCGTTGGCTGCGGTTGCCGACGACCATCGGTCTGATGGCCATCGCGTTGGTGTTTTCGCTCATGCTGATCGCGCTGGGGCATTGGATCCCCGGCGTCGAACGGCAGGCCGAGAAGATCATCTCAAGCGTCGACTTCAACAAAACGCTTATGCACGGCATGCTGGGATTCCTGCTGTTCGCGGGGGCGCTGCACGTCAATCTCAACGACCTTAAGGAACAGAAGTGGTTGATCGCCATGCTCGCGTCGGTCGGGGTCGCCCTCTCGACCGCGTTGACCGGACTGCTGGCGTGGTGCATATTTCGGGCCGTCGGGATCGAAGCCCGCTTCATCTACTGCCTGTTGTTCGGGGCGTTGATCTCGCCGACCGATCCGATCGCCGTTTTGGCCATTCTCAAGCAAGCCGGCGCCCCCAAGAATCTTGAGACCAAGATCACCGGCGAGTCGCTGTTCAACGACGGCTTGGGGGTGGTCATCTTCCTGGGGCTGTGGGAGATCGCCACCGGGCAACATGGGTTCGACGTCCCTCATCTCGCCGAGTTGTTTCTGCAGGAGGCCGTCGGAGGAGCCGTCTTCGGTTGGCTGCTGGGATACTTCGCTTTTCGCCTGCTGAAATCGATGGACAACTACTCTGTCGAGGTGCTCGTGTCGCTCGCCGTCGCCGCCGGCGGGTACGCCGTGGCGAACGCGCTGCATCTCTCCGGCCCCATTGCCATGGTCGTCGCGGGGCTGTTGATCGGCAACCACGGCCGCTCGTTCGCCATGTCGGACAAAACGGTCGAGCACCTCGACACGTTCTGGGAACTGATCGACGAGATCCTCAACGCGGTTTTGTTCGTGCTGATCGGGCTGGAGGTCGTCGTGTTCACTTTCACCGGCCAGTATCTGGCGGCGGGACTGCTGATGATCCCCGCGGTGTTGGCGGCGCGGTTCGTTTCGGTGGGACTGCCGATTGCGCTGCAGCGGTCGTCGCGCGTCCTGCATCCGCAGGCGACGAGAATCCTCACTTGGGCCGGGTTGCGAGGCGGGATCTCCGTGGCGCTCGCCTTGTCGATCCCGGCGACCGCGTTCGACGGTCAACCGATCCCCGAGCGGGAGCCGATTGTTGCGATTACCTACATCGTGGTTGTTTTTTCGGTCTTGGTGCAGGGACTCACGATCGGCACGGTGCTGCGTCGGCTTGTGCCGCCGGATTCGACCAGGGGTGCGGCAACCGAACCGACGGTCGGATGAGCTTGGGGATTCGCCGGCGTGCAACTCAATTGGGACTATAAATCCAAGGGCGCCTGTTTAGAGCGATCGGGCGAGATCAACACGGGCCTTCGATCCTGCTGGCCGCTTATCCGGGGATTCCGAGGACTCCATCCTGGCGGGGTGGCCTTCGCGTTCGCCGACGGGAACGTCCGGTTTTGAGCGACTCGATCGAGCATCTGACGTATCGAGCGCTCTCGACCCGCTCGGGAGCGGAAGTCGCTTCCGTACCCTGACCTGATTCGGCGCCGGTTCAAGACGCCCGAGCGTGATCAACCCCACATCGAGATTCCGGGGACCCGCTGCATATGAGCGCAACGTACGAAGCGAATCGTCGATCGATGCGGTTCGGATGCCTAGTGTTGGCAGCCGCGCTGGCAGGGTGCAGCGGCGCTGAAAGCGAGGTGTCCGGGGTCGTCACGCTGGACGGGACGAAAGTCGGGCCCGGCGTGATCGTGTTCATGCCGGCCGAGGGGCCGTCCAACCCGGCCGACGGAGCCATCCGCCCCGACGGATCCTATTTCCTCAAGACGAGCCGCGAACTAAGGCTCAGGCCCGGCAAGTACAAAGTCGGGGTTTCCGTATTCGACCAGTCTCCGGTGAAGCCTGGGGAGCGGAGCATGGTTCCTGCCAAGTACGTCACCCCGGAGAAGTTCGCCGAGCCGGCGACGTCGGGTTTGGAGTACGAGGTCGCGCCGGCCAAGAACACGATCAACGTCGAGCTCGTCTCGAAGTGGCGGCGACCCGCTCGCGGGAGAGACGAATGGTCTGCTACGGTCAATTTCGCCGATCACGCCGAGTCATATGTCGACGCCTCGTCGTGACATGAGTGTGAGCGCTTGCTGCATCGCCGGCCACGCACAAATTACGGGGCAGTCTCGCCGAGTCTTTCCTTGGCAAGCATCTTGCGCCACTTCTTTTGCCCGTTGTTGAGGACGCTTCCCGGGCGGGTCGAGAAGTAGTCGTATCCGAGAGCGTTGTTCGCCGCCATGTCAGCAAAGGAGTCGTAGAGCACGCCGTCGCGCCCAGGGAATACCGGCTTGCCCGTTTGCAGGTCGTAGAACCGAGCCCAATAGACTTCTGCCGATTCGGGAGCGGGCTCATAGACGGTCTTGCCGTCGCGTTTGCCGCGCATGAGGCCGACGACCTTCGCTTCGTCCAGCCAAGCCAGTCCGGCGTCGATCGCCTGGACCAACTCGGCCGAAGGGCGGGGGACGGTCATCAGGAACTTCAGGAGCTGGGCGCTTTCGGCGCCGCTGAGGGTCGGGGGCTCCAGGGCCCGGGCCTGCGAGGGTTCGAGCGTCAGCGCGTCGTATTGGGCGCACCAACCTGTCGGTTTGCCGTCGCGCTCGACTTGCAGACGGATCGCACTGGCGACGCCCGCCTCGAACGCGACGACCGCTTGATCGCGGCGTGCGGCGTCGACGCAGGCGAATCGTTCCTCTCCCTGGGCGACGGCGTGCAGCAGTTCGAGGACATGGACGAGCACGTCGTCGTTGAGCGTGACGTCGTCGTGATAGTCCCCTTCCAACGGGTAGACCTGCGGCCAGCCGCCGTGGGGATACTGGGCCTCGAACACGAAATCGAGCCCGCGGCGGATCGCCTCCCGACAATCGTCGCGCTGGGTCGCCAGCCAGACATTGGCCAAGTACTGCAACTGCTCGGTCGTCGAGCGATTGTCGAACGTCGCCACGTAGTGGGGCGATCGGCCGGGCTCGTTCTGCGAGGTCCACTGCATGCCGGCTTGGCGCGGGCCGCGGCTGTACCCCGTGTGCTTCGACCAACCGCCGCTGGGAGTTTGATACGACAGGATCACGTCGGCGAGGCGTCCCGCTTCTTCGCCGGCATACCAAGGGTCGCCGGCCTTGGCGGAAAGCTTGAAGTCCCCGCCGCTGGGGGCGCGAAGCGCCGCCGGCAGGCCGCGGGCGTCGACCTCGGCCGCGAGCGCCTCGGCGTCGGCGCGGGCCCGGGTCTGCGAGCGCTCGAGATAGCGTCGCCACGGGGCCTGCTCGGCGGCGGGCAAGGCCTCGACGCGCTCGAGCGTCACGGGCTCGGCGTCTGCGGTTGCGACGAGCAGCAAGGACGCCAGCGTCCAGAACGCGTACAGCGCCGGCAGGTCGGCAAGACGAGACGACGTTCGGCAATTCATCAGGGTGATTACTCGATTCGCAGGAAGTCGAAATCGGCGAAGCCCGCGGAGCCGAGCGCCGCGAGTCCGACCCGGGCGCCGATCCAGTGACCGGCCGTGGCCGGAAACGGGCGGCCGAGTTCGATGAATTCGCGTCCGTCGAAGCTGTACGAAAACTGGCACAGTCCGCCGAGCGCGACCTCGACGCGGAGCCATGTCGGCTGGTCGAGTCCAGCGGCTGCGGCGCCATGAGACCGCGGGGGGGGAGGCGCGGTTTCGTCCTGGACGAACTGCTCGATGAGCGGCACGCCTTCGCTGCGGGAGACGAGTATTCCCGCGCTGCTGCGCCCCGCGACGATTAGTCCGGCTCTTAGATCTCCTGATTCCTGAGGCAGGTCGACGAGCGTCGTGGCGGCAAAGGCCGGGGCGGGGAACTTCTGCAACAGCAAGCGGGGCGCCGACGACAGGATTCCGTGCGGGGCCGGCTCGGCGTGCAGCCGAAGCCAGCCCGGTCGCTCGGCGAGCGAGCACCAGTCGTCGCAATGGTTGGCGTTCCACTGCCACTGTAAGCCGAGCGCGGGGGAATCGAAGTCGTCGGTCGTTTGCGGGACCTCGGGGGCGCGGTGCGGGGCGAGCAACGGGCTGGCGAAGTCTGCAACAGGTTCGCCGGGTCTGGCAGGATCGCGAAGCCGACCCATCAACGGCCAGCCGTCGCGCCACTCGACCGGCTGGAGATGAACGACGCGGCCGTAGACGCCCGCGTCCTGAAAGTGGAGAAACCACCAGGAGCCGTCCGTCGCGTCGACCAAGCCCCCTTGGTGCGGTCCGTTGATCGCCGTTTCGCCCTGGGCGAGCACGACGCGATCCTCGTACGGCCCGAAGACCGACCGCGATCGCAACGCCGTCTGCCATCCCGTATCGACGCCGCCAGCCGGGGCGAGGATGTAATACCAGTCGTCAAACTTGAAGAACTTGGGGCCTTCGATGGTCGGATGCTTCTCGGGATCCTCGTAAACGATGCGGCCTTCATCGAGCAAGCAGGAGGCGTCGGGGGCCATGCGCGCCACTTGCAAACGATGTCTCACGCCGCTCCGCGAGAACGCAAACGCCGAGACAAGGTAGGCCTGTCCGTCGTCATCCCACAGGGGGCACGGATCGATCAAACCGCGGCCTGCTTGGACAAGGCGAGGCTCGGACCATCGACCGCAGGGGTCGGTCGCGGTGACGACGAAGATCCCTTCATCGGGCATCGCGAAGAAGATCCAGAACTTTCCCTGGTGATGACGAATCGCCGGCGCCCACACGCCGCAACCAGGCTGGACCAGATCGAACCGCGGGTGAGGCAGATTTTGTACGGCGTGGTTCACGAGCCGCCAGTTCACCAAGTCGCGCGAGCGGAGGATCGGCAGCCCCGGCGTGCAGTTGAAGCTAGAGGCGGTCATGAAATACTCGTCCCCGACGCGAACGACGTCAGGGTCGGAGTAATCGGCCCAGAGGACGGGGTTGCGATACCGTCCGTCCCCTAAATCCGCCGTCCATGGTGCAGCCTGGGCGGCGGAGGGGGCCGAGACGACCTCGGCGGGAGAGGCAAGTTCGTTGAGCGAAGCGACAGGATTCATGGCGAAGGAGGTTCAACTGCTCCGATGCGCGGAACCAGCACGTGGATCAACAGCAAGGAGAGCAAATACATTCCGGAGAAATATGCGAATACGAAAACGTAGCTGCCTGTCTTTTCGAGAATCAGTCCCGTGAACGCGTTCACGAAGCCGCCCGTGAAGAAGCAGAGAAAGCCCCCCAGCCCGACGACGGAACTGATCGCTTCGCGGGGCATCGTGTCGGAGACGACGCTGTACAAGTTGGCCGACCAGCCCTGGTGGGCCGAACCCGCCAATCCCACGATAAGCACCGCCCCCCAAACCGTCGACGCAAAGGGGGCGAGAAAGACGGGAACGACCGCTAAAGCGCAAATCAGGAGCGAAATCTTGCGAGCCGCATTGACGCTCCAGCTTTGCTCCATGAGGCGACCCGACAGCCACCCTCCGACGACTCCCCCCACGGCGGCTACGGCAAAGAACGCGCCGGTCCACCAGCCCGTGGCTTGCAGGCTCAGGGAGAATCGCTTGTCGAGAAAGTCGGGGACGAAGAACTGGTAAAACCCCCAAGCCGGCCCAGCCAGCATGCTGGCGAAGATATACGCCCAGACGGCCCGATGCCGCAGCAAGGAGAGCCACGGAACTCGCGCCGGCGACGTGACGACCGGCGCTCGGTCGCCCAGGATGTACGCCAATTCGGCTGCCGAGACTCGGGGATGACGCTCCGGGGCTTCGTACGTCAGGCACCACGCGGCGACCCACAGGAATCCGATAGCCCCGGTCAGGTAGAAGGTCGACTGCCAACCGATCCGCTGGTAGAGCCACGGCACCATGATCGGGCACAGAATCGCACCGACGTTCGTGCCGGCGTTGAACCAGCCGGTCGCCAGGGCGCGTTCCTTGACGGGAAACCATTCGGCGACCGCCTTGATCGCCCCCGGAAAATTGCCCCCCTCGGTGAGCCCCAGGCCGATGCGCGCGAGCATGAATCCCGCGGCGGTCATCGGCATGACGAGCGTCACGAGCGCCAGCCCCCCCTCGGTTCGCGAGTACCAGGGGTAGCGAATCCGGAACACCTCGTCGACGCCGATGAGGCCGACCAGTCCGTGCGCCGTGGCCGCCAGGCTCCAACAGAACACGAAGATCGGCAGCCCGCGTTTGACGCCGAAGCGATCCATCAACCGTCCGCCGAAGAGATAGCCGAAGGCGTACGCAAAGGAGAACCCGGCGGCGATATAGCCGTAATCCGCGTCGCTCCAGCCGAGTTCCGCGCTGAGCGGCTTCTTGAGAATGCCGATGACCAGCCGATCGATGTAGTTTATGGCGACCGAAAAGAACAACAGCCCGCAGACGACCCACCGGGTGCGACCGATTGCTTCGTTCGAGTTGGCGGGGAAGGGGTGCATGCCGGCGGGCGAGAACGGGTGCGGGGCAGGGAAGGGGGACGCTACTTGACGACGACGGCGTCGCGCGGGACTTCGTCGCCGAGTTCGACCGCGCCGGCGGCGAGATCGACGTCGGCGCCGCCGATGACGACGTTGCGAGAATTGGCCCCGCTGAGTTTCACAAACGGCCGCACGCCCGCGGGAACGCGCGGATTGGCGATCGTCACGTCCGCCGCGTCGGCCAGTGCGTACGCCGGGCCCCGTTCGGGGACGACGCCGACGTTCTCGAACCGCAGGTTGCGAACATGGTTTGCGTGGACCCCGGTCCGGGCGGAGAACCGGCTGTTTCTGACGACGACGTTCTCAATCGGCGAGTCGGGAAGCGCCTGCATGACGATCGCCGCCGGCGAACCGTCGCTTTCGATCCCCTCGAACGCCATGTCGCGGAACACGGGAGGCCGCACGTGTTTCAGCTCGCTGCGGTCGGATCCGTAGTCCATGTTCAGGATGATCGCCTCGCGCTGCATGTCGCGAAGGCGGAGATTCCGGGCGTAGATCCGCTCGACGACTCCGCCGCGATCGGCGCGCGACTTGATGCGAATCGCCCGGTCGGTCCCCTGGAACTCGCAGTCCTCCATGAAGACGTTCCGCACGTCTCCCGACATCTCGCTGCCGACGACCAGCCCGCCATGGCCGCGGAGGCTGGTGCACCGGCGCATGACCACATTTTCCGTCGGCCGAGCGACGCGCCAGCCGTCTTCGTTGTAGCCGGACTTGAGCACGACGCAGTCGTCCCCCGTGTCGAACACGCAGTCCTCGATCAGCACGTCGCGGCACGAGTCGGGGTCGACGCCGTCGTTATTGGGGCCGTCGGTCGTCACTTGCACGCGGCGGATCGTCACGTTCTCGCAGTACACGGGATGGATCGTCCAGTTGGGGCCGCTGCCGATCGTGAAGTCCTCGAACAGCACGTTGCGGCAGTTCACCAGCGAGACGAAGCTGGGACGAATCGCGGCCTCGGGAACGCCGAACACGCGCTTCTCGACGGGGACTCCGGCGGCGGCGAGTTCGAATCCGCGGCGCGTCTCGCGCGATTTCCAATCCCACCAGGCGCCCGCGTTGCCGTCGAGCTTTCCCTTGCCGGTGACGGCGACGTCGGTCGCGTCGCGGGCATAGACGAGCGGCGAGTAGTTGTACAGTTCGACCCCGCCCACCCGCACCAGCACCGGAGGGAGATAGTCGGCGAACGCGTCGCTGAAGACGATCTGCGCGCCTTCGGACAGGTGGAGTTCGACGCGGCTTGCCAGATGGATCGGGCCCGTGCGAAAGACGCCGGCGGGAACGACGACGCGTCCCCCGCCCGCCTCGTTGCATGCCGCGATTGCGGCGCGAAACGCCGTGGTGCAATCAGCGTTCGCGTCGGCTGTGGCGCCGAAATCGGCGACGGAGAACTCGTGCGCCGGGAAGGTCGGCGGCACGATCCGCGCGACGATCGCCGCCGCTTCGATCCAGGGGTCGGCCGCTTGGGCAGGTTTGCTCTCGGCGCACGAGGCCGTTGCGGGAGCGACTCCAATTGCCGCCAGCAGCACGAGCGAACGTCCCGTCGCACGGGCGGCAGTCCGTGCGCGGCGCCCAGCGCTTGACGCCTGGACCGGCGATTGACGAAGGACTGTCCGGCGCGTTTCGACGGGTTGTCCGGAACACTGCTGCCATGCTTGACGCATCACGCTCGTCATCCCTTCCGCGACTGTGGCGACTCGGCTGCGCCTCAAGAATGATCCGAAGTCTCGGCGTCCCGTATCTTCAGCGGTTCTCACTGCTCGCTGTCGTCCCTAATGCCGCTATTCAGCGCCTTGTTGGCGAACCAAGCTCGCGTGCGGTGCAGCAACAGCCCCCAGGCGGCCAGCAGGTACGCCGCGGGTTCGGGCACGTATTGAGCCGCGGCAGGGGCTCCGGACCACTGTCGTTGCCAAGCCAGGAAGTCGCTCCCGTCGACGCGCGCGTCGCCGTTGCCGTCTCCTTGCAGCTTAAAAGCGGCGTCGGCCAGCCCAAAACCGCGGTTCCAGTACTGCAGGTCCTGGGCGTCGACGTTGTCATCCGCGTTGAAGTCTCCGGCCAGATCCAAAGCCGCGTTGAGAACGAGCCGCGGGGCATAGGTTCCCGCCTCGACCGTCCCGCCGTTCTCCAGCGAAGTCGCCTCTTTCGAGGCGAATCGCGTTTGCGTACTGGAATTGTCTTGTCGCTCCAGCAGCAGCGTCACCGTTCGCGTCCCGTCCTCGCGGTAGGTGAGCGTGTTGAGAAAGACCGCTAGATCGGGGTTGGCGAAACTGATCGTATCTCCCTCCAACGCTCCGGCGGTGGACATCTGACCCAAGAGAAGCACCTCGGCCGTGCTCAAGCTGCGGGTGCCGCTATTGCCGTCGAACGTCACGCCCGGTGCGTCGGCGAACGTGACCGTGCTTTCGTCCCAGTCTTGCCCGAGGACTTCGTGCTTCAGACCGTAAACCCGCAACGTGTGGCTGGCCATGTTGCGAAAGGCCGTCAGTTCGAGTGCGGAGCTGGTCACCGTGCCGGGGCGGATCTGATCGAGATCGAACCGCAACATGACCAGCTCGTTGCTCGCGCCGCCGGAGCCAGTCCACCGGGCGTTCAGTTGAGCGCCCCAGCCGTTGCCGCCGGCGATGCCGGAGTTCTCGCTGATCTGCGCGTCGGCGCCGGCGCCGTGGGCCGTGCTGATCGTCGCCCCGACGGTCGTCGCCGGGGGCAAGTACGGGGCGTTGAGATCGTGAAGATACTTCTCCAAGTACGTGTACCCGTCCGGTGCGAACTGCAGCCCGACCGTGTCGTCGGTCGGCGAAAAGCCCTGCGCCGTTTTCCACCACCCCGGCAATCCGTCGGGGCCGAGAGCGTGCGACTTGGGGGTCGGATTGTACCAGCCGCCGACTTGATTCTGCGAATCGATGTGGGCGCCCGACTGGTTGATCACGTCGTTGATGACGCGTTTGTCGATCGGGTCGCGCCAAGCCGAGGCCCCGGCGTAACTGAGCACCTGCATGTACGCAGTCGGAGCGTCGACGATCGTCGGCGGGTTGGTTGTCGTCGCGGGGCTGGCAAGCGACGTGTAGGTCCCGGTGAGCGTGCTCGGGGGGGCCGGATTCAGTTGCAGGATGCCGTCGGCGCTGTTGTCGTAGTAGTTGCCGGCGTAGTAGACCCGCGAGTTGACGTTGTCGGGATGAAACAGCTCGTTCTTGCGCGTCGTGTTCGGCCCCTCGACGCCGAAGTTGCCGACGTAGTTCACGTCGTACTGGTCGTCGCCCCCGCTGTAGCTGTAACGATCGCCGGGGTTGGAGATGACGTTGTTGACGATGTCGAGATGGGCCGGAGTGATCGGCGCCGATTTGTCCCAGTTGCCTGTCGCCGGGTTGCGGCTGCGGTTGTTGGCGTACAGATTGTGGTGCAGCGTCGTCTCGCCTCCGTGGATAATCCCTCCGTAGCCATGATTGCCCTTGGAGTGGTTGGAGTTGTGCAAGGCCTCGGTGATCAGCGACCACTGGACGGTGACGTTGGTCGACCCGTGCGTGACTGACAGCACTTCGTCGGTTGACCACGAGGCCGAGACGTGGTCCACGATCACGTTGTTGCTGCCGGAGATCCACAGCGCGTCGGGCTCGTAGACGTCGGGCGCCGTGTAGAAGTCCCCGGGGCGGATGTTCACGTGCTGCAGGATCACGTTATGCGTGTTGCTGATCCGCACCATCCGGCGAGCCAGCGTGATTCCCCCCTCGGGGGCCGTTTGCCCGGCGATCGTCACGTACGGCTTGTTGATCACCAGGTCGCTGACCAAATTGATCGTGCCGCTGACGCCGAACACGATCATCCGTCCCGAGGAAGGAGCCGTCTGCAGGCCGTAGCGAAGGCTGCCGACGCCTGAATCGTTGAGATTCGTGACGACGTAGACGTTGTTGCTGTTCCGCCCGCCGACGGCGAAGGCGCCGGCGCCTTCGGCCCCGGGGAAGGCCGGCAATTGAGCCCTGACGCCGCTCGCCGTGACGGCGACGGCCAGGGCCGCGGCGACGGCCCGTCGTCGTGAACTTGTCATTGTGAAAGCCTCTTCCCTGTTCCGCGGCGTGCGGGACGCCGAGCAATAGCCAGCCGCCTGCGGACGACGCGGCCGCACCGCAACGACAAGCCGACGACTCCGATCAATCCTGCCGCGCCGGGTTCCGGGACCGGCGGCAGGTGAGCAAGCGACGCGTGCGGATCCCAGGGGGCGACCCCCGCCTGTTGAGTATACGGGCCGAGGAACTCCGGCTGCAGATGAGGGTTCGCGTTCCAAAACGCCGGGCCGCTGAAGATGTTCTCCAGCGTGTAAGCGGCCGCCTGCTCGGCCGTCATCGGATCGGCCCACGCGACGCGGCCGACGGGGACTCCGGCGGAGTCGAGCGGCAGCGGATTCCCGTGGGCGTCCTGGCTGTTGAATTCCGAATACCGGGTTGTCCCGTCGGGGTCGGGGTTCGGATTGATTCCACCGGCGCCGTTCCAAGGATCCCAGCCGGCGGTGCGTACGTGGGCGTCCATCCGGGTGTTGATGAAGGTGACGCTGGCCCGGCTCCCCCCTTCGCTCGCCGGCCAGTGCCAGGGACGCCCCAGAAAGACCGAGTTCGCCCCGGCGCCCGGCGGACCGTTGCGGGTGAGTTGAGAGTTGAGAAACACCAGGCCGATCGCTTGCGAAGCGGGGGTCTCCGCGGCAGTCACGTACCCGCCGCTGGTGCTGTTGACGACGCACTGGTCGAAGACGGCGGTGGCGTTGCCGAAGATGAAATCGACGTCGCCGGTCACGTAACAGTCGCGGTAGTACTGCCGGACCCGATTCTCGGCAAGAAGCGTGTCCTGGTAGCTTTCGAACCGCACGTTCTGAAACGCCGAGCGATCGGCGCTGTTGCGCAGCGCCACGGCGACGCCGCCGTTGTCGGGGACGGTGTTCTTGAACGTAAGATTCGCGGCGAGAAAGTCGTTGGCTGCGCTCTGCAGGCGCGTTGCGCCGGTCAGTCCGGGGACGCCGTTCTGGATCACGACGTCGCCGGGGCTGCCGCCCGTGCCGACGAGCGTGAGATAGGGCTTGGCGATATTAAGGTTCGCGTTCGCTCCGGCGGTTTCGGTGTAGACGCCCGGGGCGACGAAGATGTTCGTGCGGTTGGCGGCCGTCCCCGCCGGGGCCGCGTTCACGGCCGCCTGAATCGAGGTGAACGCGCCCCCGGCCCCGGTCGGATTGACGTACAGATCGGCCGCGCGAAGCGCGCCGCTGGCGACTCCCAGGACTGCCGCAGCGATGATGACCGACAAGCCGTTTCTCATGATCGCGGCGTCCCGTCGCCGGGCTCGTTCCGAGGAGGACAAAGCAGGTTTGAAGCAAAAATCGGAGCGGCGCCTTGGTCGCCCAGAAGCGCCGCCCCGTGGAGGGACGTTCTCAATGACCGATGCGACGGGTGCGATGGTGCGCGACCGCCCCCGAAGCGAGGGCGACGACGAGCAGCATCGTTCCGGTCGGCTCGGGAATGACGCCGACCTGGGTTTCGACCTCGATGCTGCGGATGTTCAGGCTGAACGGTCCGATGCTTCCGGTGGCGCGGTATCCGATCGCCAGCGCGTCGAACGAGGTCGTGATCACTCCCGCTCCCGAGGCGGTCCCGGTCAGCGAGTCGATCGTCCCGTTGACGTCGGACAATACGTAGCTGACGTCCATCGTCGCCGCCCCGGCGTCGTACTGGGCCCGATAGACGAGCAAGTAGTCGGTTTGATTGGCGAGCGCTGCTCCGCCGCCGCCGGTTTGGATCGTCGTGCCCAGCACTTTGTAGGCGCCGCTGCCGGCGCCGTTGAACAGGGCGTCTTGCACCTCGTTCGTCGCGGGACTGGTTTGCACAGGGCGGGTGTAGAGTTGGCTCGACACGCCGCCGGGGAGCCCGATGCGTCCCACGTAGCCGGTCCAATCCGCCGCGAAGCCGCTGGTGTGCGTGCTGGACGCATTGGACATCTGCGAGTTGTTCAGTTGAGTTCCCGGCACCGGCGCCGAACCGTTTGAGTCGTAGATCCCGAAGTTCAGCGTTCCTGATGCGGCCGAGTTGAGGGCTTGGGCCGTGAACCGCACCCGGAGCTCGACGAAATCTCCCGTTTGCGACAATGCGACCGGCGCCGCGGCGAACAGGGCCTGAAGTTCCGAGAACCGCGACGAGGTGTTTGCCGTGTTGAGCTGCAGGCTAGCCGGCGCAATCGAACTGCTCGTAGCGTTGCCCGAGGAGAGGACTTGGTAGTTGGTCGAACTGGCCGTCGGCGCAGCGGGCGCCGCCGCGTTCATCGTGCTCGTGCCGAAAGAGTCGGCAAAGATCACGGCCGCCGTCGAGCATCCGGCCGACGCAACGAGCGCGA
Source organism: Pirellulales bacterium (assembly GCA_019636345.1). Taxonomy (NCBI): domain Bacteria; kingdom Pseudomonadati; phylum Planctomycetota; class Planctomycetia; order Pirellulales; species Pirellulales bacterium. The sequence goes on from JAHBXQ010000009.1 coordinate 99,440, forward strand.
CCGTCGTCAGTCCCGCAACAAGTAGTGACTTCATGAGACTCGACCTCATAGCTAGGAAGACAAGACGCCAGAACGTACTGGACAAGCGGCGGCGGCCGGCGACCACGAGTTCGACGAGCGAGCCAGATACGGATCGCGACAAGACCGCCTTCATTTACGGTAGTCGCCGGAGAATTGCGTAGAAGCCGCGGTTATTGCAAAAAACAACTCCGCATACGCATCGGCCCAGTCATGGGGACGACAGTCGAATCGATCGTCAAGGCGCTGCGAGCAAGCGACGTTCGCTGCGATCAAACCCCCGGTCCCTTTCCTGCTTTCCCATGGCCCGTCATCCCAGCGACTTGCGGTATTGCCGGGGAGACAGGCCAAACTCCTGGCGAAACGCTTTGGCCAGTTGATTGGCCGAGGTGTAGCCCGTGCGCCGGGCGATGTGGTCGATTTTCAGATCGGGCTCGTCGCCGAGCAATTGTCGGGCGTGCTGCAGGCGGCGACGACGGATGTAGTTGAAGGGGGATTCGCCCAGGGCGTCGCGAAACGCGTACTCGAGCCAGCGCCGGGAGACGTCGACCTGGGCGCAGATCTCCTTGACCGACACCGGGTCCTCGATGTTGGCGTGAAAGTAATCGAGAGCCCGCTTCAAGCGCTCGTCGGTGACCGCCAGGGTCGCAGTCGACTCGCGCTCGACGACTCCCAGCGGGGGGACCAGACGCTCGAATCTCGCGACTTTTCGCTTTTTCATCATCTGGTCGAGCAGTCGCGCGGCCTGATAGCCCTCGAGGACGTTGTTGCGAGCGATGCTGCTGATCCTCGGGTGGCAGTGTTCGCAAATGATCTGCTGATCGTCGACGCCGAGGATGGCGATTTGGTCAGGCACGTTGATCCCCAAATCGTGGCATCCCTCGATAGCCTGCCGGGCCCGGGCGTCCGAGACGGCGAGCAGCCCGCAGGGGACTTCGAGCGTTTCCAGCCACGCCGACAGTTCCCGTTGCTGCCCGAGCCACGAGGTGCCGCGGATGGTGAACGTGGACGGAACGGCCAGCGAATCGACGGCGAACCCCGCGGCGGCAATCGTTTCGCGAAACCCGCGGCAGCGATCGTCGGAGTAACGGACTCCGCGAATGCCGTAGTAGGCGAAGCGTTTGAACCCTCGCTCCAGCAAGTGCTTGGCCCCCAGCACGCCAATGGCCCGATTGTCGACCATCAGCCGCGGGGACGGCGATTCGGCGAGCACCCCCGAGATGTTGACGATCGCCAACTCGGACTTTTCGGCGCAGCGGGCCTCCTCCGGGGTGTTCAGCGCGGCGATGACCCCGTCCCCCGGCCAGCCCGTCAGATTGGTCAGCGAGACGGAACTCCACTCGGGGGCGACGATGAACGACCACTGGCAGTTCTTCTCGCGGGCGTACTGCAGGACGCCTTCGATGAACACTTCTTGATGGGCGCCGCGCGGAAACGCCAGCGCGATCTCTTTGCGTCGTTTCATGAGGAAAAGTCCCGCAAGGCAGGGAACGGCGACTGGACGATTCATCTCGGACGCGGCGGGCGTCTCGGGATGATGCGTATCTGGATTGATTGTTTGCAAGAATGTCTCGTTACCGCAACTGGTCTCGCGATCTATTCTCAAACTCGTGAGAAGTCGCACGCCAACCCGGGTGCGGCCGATCGCGCTGACTTGTCGCATTCGTCGCCTGACGCTGCACGTTTCTGCGACGGTCCGGCGATCGCTTGTCCCGCCGTCGGCCCGTTCGCCTGGGTCCCTTGTCTCGCCCCTCGTCTTCGACAAAAGGCGCCCTCATGTTCGCTCGACGTCGTTCGATTGCGGTTGCCGCGGCTTTTACGCTCGTAGAACTGTTGGTCGTGATCGCCATCATCGGCGTGCTCGTCGCCCTGTTGCTGCCGGCCGTGCAGGCCGCCCGCGAGGCGGCTCGGCGCAGCCAATGTCTGAACAATCTCAAGCAACTGGGGCTCGCGGCGCAGCTGCACGAGTCGGCGAAGAAGGCGTTCCCCGAAGGCGTGCGAGTCTGGAACCTCAACGCCGGTTCGGCGCACGGCAACGCCTCGTTCGGCTGGGGCGGTTTGTCGCTTCCCTACATCGAGCAAACCGCGTTGGGGCAGCAATACACGGCGATCCCCAACTTCCCCGACTACAACTGGCAAACCGCGACAGGCCCCGGCGGGAGTCCCAACGCCGGAGAATTGTCGAAGACCCCGCTGCCGGTGTTCATGTGCCCCTCGGACGTCATGGGGCCGATCAACGAGTACTACAACAGCGCCAAGGACCCCTTCGCCAAGTCGAACTACGTCGGCATCGCCGGCGCCTACGGAGCCGAAGACGGTCGAAACTCCAACCCGCTGCTGTTCGTCAATCCCAAAGACTTGGCCAACGATCCGCCGTTCAACGACAACCATCGCCGAATCATGGGCAACTCGCTGGGGGTCTTCGGCGGGGCGATGAAGTCGCAGGTTCGCGAGATCGAGGACGGGTTGAGCAACACCCTGATGATCGGCGAACGCTCCGGCGAAGTGGCGATCGACCCCGCCGCCCCCCCGGCCGCGTACTGGACCGGCGCCATCCGCGCACGGTGGGTCAACAGCACCCTGGCGAACGTACGCAATCACGAAAGCTTCCTCATCAACGGCACGAACAAGTACGGCACGTCGAGCATGCACGTCGGCGGGGCGAACTTCACCCGCGCCGACGGTTCGGTGAACTTCATCTCCGAGGATATCGACGGCGCGTTGTGGGAGGCGCTCGGCACCCGCGCCGGCGGCGAGGCGCTCGCCGCGAACTGAACCATGGTCGCGCGGCGGACACGGCCCGCCCGAACGCCAATCTCCTCATCCCAGCAATTTCGCGATGAACCTCGAATCCGGGACGACCTCCGTCGTCCGAACCAACATCGGTCGGCCTGCGACTTGCCGCGTGCGTTTCGGCGCGACGGCGGCGATTGTCGCGGCGCTCCTCGCTGCGGTCGGTTGCGGCGACGGAAAGCGACTCGCCGCCGTCGAGGGGACGGTGACCAAAGGGGGCGTTCCCCAGAAGGGGCTCTGGGTCCGTTATACGCCCGCCGCCGGCGGACGTCCCGGCAACGGACGAACCGACGACAAGGGGCGCTACGAAATCAAATACACCTCGAAGGCGAAAGGCGCCCACGTCGGCGCCAACAAGGTCACGATCGGCACGGGAGGCGAGATTGACGATCGCGGCAACGAGCTCAACGCCCCGCAAGAACTGTTCGCCAAGGAAGTGCAGGTCGCCGACGGGGCGAACGTCCTTGATTTCGATCTGGCCGACCCGTAAGGCGCCTTGCACGCGGCGTCTTGCCGCTCGTCGACTCGCACCGTCGCCCGCTCGTCAAACTTCGCATCTCGGAGAACTGGCACAATGTCCGTCCGACAGATTCTATCGTGGCGTCTGGGGATCGTCGCCGTCGCCCTGCTGGCCACGTCCGCACTGGCGCCCGCCGCCCGGGCGGCGATTTCCTTCGACTCCAGCGCGGGGACCGGTTGGTGGTTCGACCCGGCCAACTGGGGGACGCACGGCGTCGGCGCCGCGCCCCCCTACCGCGTTCCTCCCACCAGCGACGGGACGACCGTCACGGACACCAATCTCAACAACGGCTGGGACTTCGCCGGCGAAGGGGTCGTCTACGATCCTGACAACGACCCGTTCTACGCCTCGCTCACCGAGGACGACTATCTCGGCTTTCCCGAGGGCTTCGATCGCGACACGATTTGGCGACTGTACGTGACCACCGGGGCCGCGTCGGCCGACAACAAGCTGACCATCAAGAGCGGATCGCTCGAAGTCGTCAGCGGCGCTTCGGCAGGTTACGTTCTCTTGGGGCGGGGCGGGGCGAATCCAGGGCTCAAAGGGGTCATCGTCCAAACCGGCGGCCGCTTCACTGTCGACAACGACAACATCGACGTCGGAACGCACCAGACCAACCCCGGCAACGGCGAGTACCACTATTACGGCGGCACGCTCGAAGTCGGGCTGAACGCCGTCGCCGCCCGGGGGATTCGGCTGTCGGCCGGCGGCGGTTCCGGCTCTGCCGACTCGGGGTATTTCGGCATGCACAACGGCGGCGCCCCCGGGCATGTTCGCGTCCACACCTTTACGGTCGGCGCCCATGCCGACTTGACCTTCGGCACGACCCAAAGCGTCTCGACCGTCGAGTTCTTCGCCACCAGCCAGGGGACGCGCCCCGTTCAGGTCCTCAACAACCTCAGCATCAATCATCAGGACGATTCGGGGGGCAGCGGATCGACCCGGTCGGCCGTCCTGCAACTCACCCTCTCGGCCGCCCCGCACATCGACGGCGGGGGAGTCCCGATCAATATGGGATTGTTCGACGTCGGCGGCGCCGTCACGGGAACCTCGCAGCGATTTTACGCCGACTCGATCGCCAACGGCGGCCAACTGATCGACGAGGGCGCGATCGTCTCGGCGACCTATCTCGGCTCCACCTACAACTGGACGATCAGCTACTCGGGCGACATCTCGTGGAGCGACTACGACAACAGCGTCGTGTCGTCGATCACGGGGCCGGGAACGGGCGCCGACGTCGTGCTGATCGGGCACAGCTCGACCATCGTCGGCGTGCCGGGCGACTTCAACGCCGACAACAAGGTCGACGGAACGGACTTTCTCGTTTGGCAGCGGGGCGCTCAATCCCCGGGAGAATTGGCGGCGTGGCAGACGAACTACGGCGCCGGCGTGGGGGGCGCCGTCGCGACCGCGGCCGCCGTGCCGGAACCGGCAGCGGCGCTGCTGGCGCTTGCGGCCTGCGCGGCGCTCTTCGCCGTGCGGACCCGCCGAGCCTAGCCCGCTCTCATCGAACGCGAGGGCGACAAGGCCGGCGACCTCCACGCCGGCACAGCGACGGGCGGTCGGCTCAACGGGGCAGCCGACCGCCTTGTTGCTTTCTTAACGGCGCTGCGCGTGGCTCTTACAGAACAGAGGGTACACTAACCTGTGATGACCGCCTCTCTCAATGACCTTACGTTGTCATTAGGATCGACCACGTCAAGTTCCGTCGTTACTAGCCAAACCGCAAGTAGCGATCGATCTTCCAGACTTTCGCAACGCAGCTTTCGAAATTGCTGCGGTAAACGTTGGCTATTTCTGCGAAACTTGCGAAACTGCGCAGCCCTCACAAAGTCACTGCACACCGTCAGGAATCTGACTATTACCACAAATCCTTGCAACTTTCTGAACGCTGCTACACTGGCCAAATGCCATCATTGCCTTGCGCGGCTTTGTCGGCTGCCTTGTTCCATCCAATAAAACGCCGCTCGGACTCCACCGATGAGGATGACGAATAGCCCTAACGAATTCGGCTCTGGAACCGCACTCACGACTCGAAACCCGTTGAAAAATAGGTCTAGTCCAGGATTGGAGCCGTTCAAAACCCTGGTCGCCCGTAGCGTAGACTCTGTACTCCCCCAATCCCCGCCTGCTTGACCCCGCTGCTTGAGTGTCGTGCTGTTGACTCTATCTATGGCAGTCTCAACCCACTCAAAGACATTCCCTCCCAGCCCGAAGGCGCCGCTCGGACTCGCCACGCCAACGTTGAAAATATCGTTCGGCCCGAGTTGATTCCCCCCGTCAAAAAACACCGCATCGAAGATGGTATCCCCTGGGAAGTCAATGCCGTCGGGGACGTTGTCGCTGCCGGTGGGGTAATCCCAGTAGTGACCGGCCACGGGGTCGTAGTAGGCGGCCTTGTGCCACTCGTCGGTGCTCGGCAGGAAGTACTTGGCCCGTTTGTTGCGATAGAGGTTCGTCGCGTCGTACCCCGGGTCGCTCGGCAGCCAGAGTTGGAAGGCGCCGGCGTCGTCGAACTTGTACGCCGGCGGATGGCCGGTGCTTGTGTTGAGCCAGTTGACGAACGCGGCCGCCTCGAACCACGTGACGCTGGTCGCCGGCTTCTCGGGGCCCCGCTCGTCCTTCGTGATCCCCAGGCCTCCCAGCGCATTGGCGGCGTCGACCATCTGCTCGCTGATCTCGTACGTGGCGATGCGATAGACATAGGGGACGGCGCCGGCCGTGTTGGGAAGCGCGTCCGGCGGGTTCCCCGGCGCGCCGACCGTGACGAACTCGATCGTGAACGCATGCTCGCCGCCGCCGAAGTCGTCGCCCGACGCGGGGGCGCTGACCACGGCAAGAATGGCCAAGCTGCCGAGAAAAACCTCTCGAATTCTCACGTTCCACCTCGCGGAGTCCTGAGTGTGATGGCGCGGACTCCCCCCGCGCTTCACCTTACGGCTGGCTGGAACTATTCGCAAGCAAGATCAGGGCGATTTGCGCAAGCAGGTTCGCTCGATCCGATTCTTGTGGCGTGTATCCCCCATGTTGGAGGGGTGCTTAGGAACCATGGAATGTGGGATCCATCGGCAGGCGGCACGGGCGACCATCACGACGCTTCCGTGCTCCTGGCTGCGCCAATTCCCGGGTGCGGTAACTGATCGCAGGCAATTCGGCACTTGGCGAAGTCAGCCGCAAGCGACGGCCTGTTTCATGGGCTCGAAGTGCATCCCTCGCTTCGGCGGAACTCTTCCGGACACTTGGGCCGCCGCAAGGTCGAGAACGAGCGCAAGGGGCGTCGCGGACCGGGTTGGTTTCGCCCTCGCCGCCGACAGTCGACTCCGTTAGCGACAAGTCGAGTCGTGAGTCGCCCGTGATCCGGCTCGCCCCGCCTTGATCTGACGTGTTTCCTTGGAACTGGCTCCCGTTGATCTGCAACACGTTGTGCCAGTTCGTGGAGTCGCTGCCGCTCACCGCGTAGATTGCTCCTCCGGCGCCAGACCTGTCGACCCCGTCCCCGGCCGTGTTCCCAACGAAGGCCGTATTAGCGATCGTGACGACGTCGTGCTGGGCGGCCGCCGAGCCGAAACCGCCGTACGCCACGTAGACTCCGCCCCCGTCACCCGATGAAACGGCGCCGGCGGAGTTCGCCTCGATCCGCGAATTCGTCAGGTCCAAGACAGTGCGAGGGGTCGCAGCGCCTCCAGCGACGGCCACGTAGACGCCTCCCCCGCTCGTCCCGGCGGCGTTGCCGATCACGGTCGTCTTGTCGAGGGCGAGGAGCCCTTCGGAGCGGATCGCGCCCCCTCGACCGAAATAGTCGTTGGTTCCGACATCGTCCCCCGTGAGTTTCAGGCCTTTGATCGTGACCGCGGGAGGAGCGACGCCGAAGGTGGTGTCGACGATATTGAAGATGCGCGCCCCGTCGCCGAGGGCTGACGAGCCGCTGAAGGCATTGATCGTTACGCCTGGAGTCTGCGTTGAATTGATGTAGAGGTTCGATTCGTCGATGTCGGAAAATACGCCCTGCGCTTCGTCCACTTGGCAATGAACTTCGCGATCATAGTATGCCCTCTTCATGTCAGAACTAAACCGAGCGCTGCTTTCGAGGTCCGATACCTTGTCGCAGCCGAAACGCTACGTAACCGAGAATGGTAAGACCGATGACGGACGGCTCAGGAACCACGTTTCCGAGAACGACATATCGGCCGTTCGCATCAGAGACGGAGTAGTTGGACCAGTCGAATCCTGAGTTAGGCTGGAAGGCGATAAACCCCGGATCGCCGATATCCGGTGCATTGCGAACGCTGGCACCCCACCCATTCGTCCCAAACAAGCCGCTACCGAAGACGAGGGCATACCATCCTGGACTGAGCGGCAACGTGAGATCGCCATACGTTTCGGCCGAGAGCGCCGGAAACGTGAGCGTCGTAGCGCCGAATACGTCGGGGGTTGACAGATTGCCGCTGTCGGGAAAGTCGTTCGGCCCGTCGAGTTTCACGATGGCCCCAAAAAACGTCCCCCCAGTGAAGGCGACGAAGTGCCCGCCGACCTGGGATGTGACGACCGGACGGGTCAACTCGAAGCGCACCCCGGCATACACGAACGGGTTGATATTCGTCCCCCCTGTCGTTCCATGTGCAACCCCCGTCGTCCCGAGCGTGCCGCTTTCGTAGATGATCGCAGCCAAGGCGACGCTGCTCGGCGCAGCAGCGATAACGCCAAGTGCGAAAACTAGGAGAAGTCGTCGCCGTGCGTTGGTGGGAACTATGGGATCGCCTCGCTTGGTAAGTGCCGCAGTTTCTGGTCCAGGCCGGTCTGTTGTCAATGACAAACTGGCCAACCTTCAAGATACTCTGGCGGCCTCTTCCCCGCGAGCGGGTAGCATCGGTTGTCCCCAACCGGTGCGAAAGCAAGCAGCATTCCCCCCCCACTGTCGCCTCAAACTGAAGCGCCGCGTGGCAACGGAATGCTTCTTGCGGTTGCGCCGTGCGAGGTTGGGGACAACCTGTGCTACCCATGCGCTTCCGTGCTCCTGGCTGCGCCAATTCCCGGGTGCGGTAACTGATCGCAGGCATTTCAGCACTTGGCAAAGCCAGCCGCAAGCGGCGGCTTTTTTCGTGGGCTCGATATGCATCACTCGCCTCGCGGGATTCTGCCGGCAATTGGGCCGCCGCATCGTCGAGAACGAACGCAGGGGGTGTTCCGCCGCCATGAGCGGACGGCGCTAGCCCAATGCCACTCACTTTGAGCTTTGGGACAGCGCCGGGCCCGTCGGGGATTTTGCTCGGCGGTTGAGCAAAATTGAATTTTGCTTGTCAAAACTGCCGGGTCGCGATCGGCGGCGTCGGACGCAAGTCCTTCGCTGGCAAGCAGATCGAACTCTCGCCATCCTCGCGACGCCTGGGGTTTTGCTCCATAAAAACGGGTTCGGAGCCATTGAGCAAAACGAGCAATGCCCCCGTCGTGCCGAGCTTGGCCGGCACGACGGTCAGGCAGCGCTACGGGTCGACGTCGCGGCGCCAGACTTTCGCGAACGGGACCCTTCGGCAAGTCTTGAAAGCGGAGTTCGGGCGCAGCCAGCGGCGACTGGCGGCGAATCGTTCGCAGGTCGCTCGGGTTTCGCTCGCCCGAGGCGGTCGTATTTGGCCGCCAAATCGGGGACAATCCCGAGGGCGAATTCGCCCCTGCCGAACTTCCCTTCGAACCCCAGCGCTGCCGAGCAATGGCGACTCGATGCTGTACGTCCCTGTTTGTGCTTGCGGTTGCCGGCGGCGCTGCGTCGCAGGCGGCCGGGGAGGGCTATGCCGCAGCGGTCAACACGCTGCAGGGGACGAATTCGCAGTTCGAATTGAGCCGGGGCAACACCTACCCCGCGACCGCGTTGCCCTGGGGGATGCACACCTGGACTCCCCAGACGGGCCGTAACGGCGACGGCTGGAAGTACCAATACCGCAAGCGTACGATCCGCGGCTTTCAGCAGGCCCATCAGTGCAGCTCGTGGTCGAACGACTACGCCGTCTTCTCGCTGATGCCCGTGGTCGGGACGCTTGAGGTTCACGAGGATCGGCGCGCGACGGGCTTTCGCCATGAGGACGAAGTCGGGCGACCGCACCACTATCGCGTGGCGCTCGCCTCGGGGGTCGTCGTGGACATGACGCCGAGCGAACGGGGCGCACTCTTGCGGTTTGCGTTCCCCGACTCGCAGCGGGCGTTCGTCGTGTTCGACGGCTACAGCGGCAACTGCACTTTGGAAGTGCAGCCCGATCGCCGCCGGCTGGTCGGCCGAGTACGCAACCAGCGGGGCCGGCCCGGCGGCATCGAGAACCACTTTATCGTCGAATTTGAGAACGAGGTTCTCGACGCCGGGGTGTGGCGCCATGTCGGCGACGGGCGATGCGAGGTCGCCGCTGAGACGCGGATCGCCGGGAGCAACGTCGGCGGGTACGTCGAGTTTCCGGCCGGGGCGACCGTCGTCGCCCGGGTCGCGTCGTCGTACATCGACGCGCAGCAAGCCGAATTGACCCTGGCGACCGAGCTGCCGCGGAACCGCGACTTTGAGGGCGTTCGCACCGCGGCCGAGGCGGCGTGGGAAAAGACTCTGGGCGCCGTTCACGTGGAAGGGGGAACCGACGAGCAGCGCCGCACGTTCTACTCGTGCCTGTTCCGGGCGAGCCTGCTCCCCCGGATGTTCTACGAGTACGACGCCGCCGGCGAGCCTCGCTACCGCAGCCCCTACGACGGTCAGGTCCATGCGGGCCGGATGTTCACCGACACGGGGTTCTGGGACGTGTTCCGGGCCCAGATGCCGCTGAACGTGTTGCTGCGCCCCGAAATGCAGGGCCAGTACATGCAGGCGCTGCTCGCCGCGCACGAGCAGTGCGGCTGGTTGCCGTCGTGGTCGTTCCCCGAAGAGCAAGGGAGCATGCTCGGCAATCACGCCGCGTCGCTGCTGGCCGACGCTTGGGCGAAAGGGATTCGCACGTTCGATCCGGCGGTCGCCGCGGCGGCCTACGACCACGAGTCCTCGCACAAAGGCCCCTGGGGCCCCGCGAACGGTCGCGGCGGCGCCGACCTGATCGAACGCCTTGGGTATTTGCCCTACCCGGACCATCGCGAAGCGACCGCCAAGACGCTCGAGTACGCCTACGACGACTTTTGCGGTTATCGCTTGGCGCTTGCGGCGGGGGACGACGCACTGGCGGAGACGTTTCTCAAGCGGGCGACGAACTATCGCAATGTGTTCGACCCGCAGGTCGGGTTCATGCGCGGCAAGGACGCCGCAGGACGCTGGACCGAGCCGTTCGATCCGATCGAGTGGGGCGGCCCCTACGCCGAGGGCTGCGCCTGGCACTGGACCTGGTCGGTGTTTCATGACGTGGCGGGATTGATCGACCTGTTCGGCGGCGACGAGCCGTTCGTCGCCAAGCTGGACGGCGTGTTCGCGGCGCCCAGCGAGTTCAAGCCGGGAACCTACGGCGCGCCGATCCATGAGATGCGCGAGATGGTCGAGTCGGGCCTGGGGCAATACGCCCACGGAAATCAGCCGATCCAGCACATGATCTATCTGTACTGCTACGCCGGCGCGCCGTGGAAGACCCAGTATTGGGCGCGACTGGCGATGGATCGCCTGTACGATTCCACGGAGAACGGGTACCCCGGGGACGAAGACCAGGGGCAGACCTCGTCGTGGTACGTCATGAGCGCCCTGGGCCTGTATTGCGTCTGCCCGGGGACCGACGAGTACGTGCTTGGCAGCCCGCTCTTCCCGCGCGCAACGATCGATCTCGGCAAGGGGCGGCGGTTCGTCATCACTTGCCGCAACCAATCCTCAGCGAACGTGTACGTGCAGTCCGCCGAGCTGAACGGTCGTCCCTTGTCGCGCAACTTTCTGCGGCACGAGGAACTGGTCGCCGGGGGCGAATTGACGCTTGAAATGGGACCTCAGCCGAACTTCGAACGAGGGACGGCGCCGGCGGATCGTCCCTTTTCGCTCTCCACCGCGGACAGTCTGGCGCGTCAGCCGGCCGTGGACGTTTCGCTCGGGAAGTGAACGGCGCGTCGGACGATCGCCCCGAATCAGGCGTTGTCCAAGAACTCAAAGCGACGTTGCGGTGCGGCAAGGACGCGCGCACACCGGCGACGTCCAAGCGACTGCCGGAAGTCTGGCGGAATCGCCGGGGACTTGTTCAGGCTACTTTGCGAGCGTCGCATTTCCGTCGCATCGATTGCCCAGGTCGCGATGGACCAAACCGTCTAGGTCGTAGGACATCGAGCGGACGCTGCCGTCGCAGAAGGCGACGCTCCACTGATTGACATGGGCGGAACCAAAACGTCCCAGCGCCGCTTTGAGTTCCACGGCGACGGCGTCGTTCAGCGGCAATGCGATGGAGTACTGACCCTTGTCGGCCCAGCCCGTGCTGCGGTAGTTGTCGTTGTTGAACCCCGTGCACCATGTTTCGTTGTCGGCGGGGTTGTACCCCGTTTCGTAGTCGTCCTGCGGGATATATCGCTCGCCGATGAGATACGTATTCGACAGGCCGTCGCACACCTGGCGCGCCGCGATCTTGCTTCGCTCGAAGGAGATCCCGGTCATCGTCGCTTCGCCGCCGGGGAGTTGCAGGAAGCGAGACTGCTCGCTGCCCCAGATGCGATTCGCCGTCCACACCTCGGCATCGTGGTAACTTTTGGGGCCTTGTCCCAAGTCGTCGTTGAACCACTCGTTGTAGACGTGGCCCGAATTGATCGCATAGTCGCCGCGGCCGACGAACTTGGGAATGTTCGCGTTGTAGAACCCCTGCGTTCCTCCGGCGTGCGAGGAGAGCGGATAGGGGACGTTGGCTCGCCGCGCGGGGCAATTGAGGTGCGACAGCGGCGATTCGGCGATCTGAGCTGCGCCGATCCGTTGTTGGCGAGTCAGCACGTAGGGATCGCCGTCGGCGGCGAGTTGGTACAGGTCCATTTGCTCGCAGTACGGCAACAGATTGAACATCCAGCCGCCGGGCTGGTCTCGTCCAAATCCGCGATCGGCGTCCCCCAGCCAGTACCAACCCCAGCCGCCGGTCGGAAAGTGGCCTTGCATCGCGTGGTGATTGAGGGTCGCCAGGGCAAGCTGCTTCAGATTGTTCTTGCATTGGAATTGCCGCGACGCCTCGCGGGCCGATTGCACGGCAGGCAAGAGCAGCGACACGAGCGTCCCGATGACGGACATGACGACCAGCAACTCGACGAGCGTAAACGCTCGCGCGCTGCAAGACGGGCGCATGGCGGGCGCAGGTCGCTGGAGGGCGATCATGGCGAATGAGACGAGGATTTCCGACCGCGCGGAGAAGCCGTTCCGCCCCGGCGATCAGCCGTTGATTCCAACGACGACCGCCGCAGCCTGCCTCCAGAAGCTCCGGCCTGCGGTCCGGATTGAACGTGCCGGCGGCAACTTACCTGCCGAGCTCAATATCATAACGTTTGGACAAGTATTGAAACACCTTGTTGCAATCAGCTTGATCGAGCGCCGCGTCGTAGACAAGAATTTCGTAGATATTTCCCAGGTAGTAGGCTTCGTACCAGGGCTGAGCGTGGCTGCCGACGTACTTCTTGGCATGCTGCTCAAGCGGTCGAGGAGCCGAGGTCACCCCCTGGCTGACGCCGTTGACGAGCAACTCGGCCCGGTTGCCGACGGCGTCGTACTGGTACGCCACGGCGCACGGGGCCAGCGGAGCGATCGGAGCGCCTTCGACGATGCCGACGTTCGTCGGATTCTTGTTCTTGACGGCTTCGCCCGCCCAGACCAATCCCCGCGGCCTGTGATCGGTCAGCATGGTCAACTCGAGCGTCGGCGCGTCGAGTCCGTACTTCAGCAGGATTCCGCCGTGCTGGGCGCTGGCGAAGCTGGCCGGGCTCGATGAGCAGACGACGAACGCCGTCTGCTGGTTGGTCGTTTCCATGGGACTGGTCGCCAGGTAATTCGACCAGCCGTCGAATCGCACCGCGGGCCGGCCTTCGCCGTCGCGAACCCAAATGGGGCAGAGCCGCTCGTCGAACTGCCACGCATCGTCGGGAAATCGGTTGTCGCCGATCAGTATGTCGGGCCACGTCGCGACGGGCTCCCCTTCTTTTTCGATCGGAATCAAATCTGCGGCAAGCCACAGCGCGAGATTGCTTGTAATCGGCAGCGACGGCAGCTTGTCGGCGGGGATGTCGGGCACGAGCCGGCGCACGAACTTGGCGCCGTCGAAGCGAATGCGACGCGGCTCCGCTTCAGCGCCGTTGATCGCGACCGCCTCGTCTTGCTTGGCATGAACCAGGGCGCCGACGCCATGCTCGCCGGCTGCGCGGGTGACGACATCGCCGTCGAAGACGTGGACTTCCGAGTCTCCCGCACTGTCGACCTCCACGCCGAACTCGGTGCCGAGATCAACGACTTCGGCCGTCGGCGTGAGAATCGTGTATCCGCGGGCAAACCGCGGGACGGCCGCGGCGACCTTGCCGGCTGCGAGTTTGGCTTCGATCCCGGTCGTCATGACCAGATCGACCGGGCCCTCGACGACGACTTTGGCGCCCGTGTCGTAGGTCAGTTGCAGCACGCCTTGGGTCAGCTGCAGGCGATCGCCCGGCTGCAGCGTGTCGCCGAATTTGAATTCGGCGGCGCCTTCCGACCACATGCAGTCGTCGAGTCCCGTGACGCGGGCGACCGGGGGCGTCGTGGGGGACGGCGCGCGGTTTTTTCCGGACCGTCCGCCTCTCGACTTCTCCGCGTCTTCCAGCGCGGCGAGTTCATAGAGATCGTCGAATCGGGAAAGCAAAGAGTTGTATTGCCACGCGAACGCGGCGAACAGCACGAGCGCCGCAACCGCGACGGCCAACCCGTGGGCGTTCACAAACTCGGCGACCCGCAACGCCTTGCCGCGGATCGCGCCTGTCGTCGACCGGCTCGACTCGTCGGGAACGGCGCTTCGTTGAAAATAGTCGACAATGGGAGGAAGCTCGTCCGCGGCGGCCTCGGCGTCTGTCGATTTCGAGGCTTTCCCCGCCTGCTGAAGAAAAGAGAGCGCCGTCTCAAGCGTTCCAATTTCCTCGCGCAAGATCGAGTCGTCTTGCAGAAACCGCGAGGCCGAACGACGAGCCGCCTCGTCGGCGAGCAGCAGTTCGTTGAGCTGCGCGAGTTGCTGGTCCGTGGCGTCGCCGTCCAAGGCGACCAGCAACAGTCGGCGGAGTTCCGATTCGTTTCGATCGATAGCGCTCATGATTCAAGACTTGCCGAGCCGCCCCCGGGGAGTCTTTCTCCGTCCGCACTTCAAGTTTGCTTCAATCGCGATTCCACGCAGGTCTCGAGCGCCTTGCGAATTCGCAGAAAGAGACTCTTCACCGCATCGGCGCTGCGCTGGCTCGAGACGGCGATCGCTCGAATGGACTGCTCCTCGCCGTAACGCATCCACAGCAATTCACGATTCTGCCGCGGCAGTTTGTCGAGGCAGATCCTCAAGGCGTGGCGGCGTTCGTCGGTTTCGCTCGAGTCCCCCTCGGCGACGTCGAGCATCAGGCTCACGACTTCGTTGGAGAACACGTGCCGATCCCGTTTGCTGTCGCGCAAAAAGGAGAGGATTTCGTATCGCGCGATTGTCAAGGCCCAGGGCAGGAAGGCCGCCCCGGCGTGAAATTCACGGGCTTTTTTCCACAAGGCCAGATTGGTTCGTTGGAGGACGTCGGCCGTGTCGGCGTAGTTTCCCAGCGAGGCCAGGATAAAGGCCCTCAACCGGCCTTGCGAAGCCGTGAGATCCTGGACGTAAACGTCGAGGCTCCCAGACTGCTGTTCCTCTCGGTGTTCTTCCATGGCGTTGCGATCCGATTGAGGCGGGCGCAAATCTCACGCAGGAGAGCGCCCAACTAACATAGGAGGAGTCGCTTGGTTGAGGCGTCCTCCACTCTTCTCCACGTACCGCCGTTCGGTGTCGCGAATTTCGCACATTTTTCGGAACGGGGGAGGTCGGGGCCATCCCCCGGGCGATTTTACGGAGTCGTCCGTCATTTTTGTCATTTTATTCCGCACGCACCGTCACCAATTGCCTTATTCCCGGAGATTACTGGCAACGCTGGTGCTCGCCGGCGGCTTGTCATCTCTCATCGCAGCACTCGTTCGCGCGGCAGGTTTCGCTCGAACACGATTTCGCACACCGATTTTGGCACGGGTCACGCGCCGGTCGAGCCCCGACGCGGCGAATTGCGACGACCGACGAGCATCGGCGAAGCAGCTTGACACCGCCTGTCGTTATGGAGAAGCATCAATGAAATCGAGGATCACTCTGGCCTCGTTCCTGGCCGTCGCCGCGGCGATCGCCTGCTTGGGACTTTCGCAGGCCCGCGCCGCGTTCGACGTGTTTTGGCTTCCGGCGGGCTCCGGCAACTGGAACACCGGCGCCAATTGGGCGGATCTCGAGGGTGGGGCCCCGCGCGGCGACATCCCCAGCGCGTTCTTCGAGGAAATTGCCGTCATCAACAACGGCGGCACGGCGACGCTCTCGGCCGCGGCCGGTGACACGACCGGCGGCATCGTTCTGGGGCGAACGGCGACCGATTCCGGGACGCTGACAATTAGTTCCGGGGGATCGCTGGTCAGCGAAGCGAGCGCCAGTTCGAACGGCAGCGTTCTCGTCGGGCAATCCGGTCTAGGAACGCTCAATGTCAGCGGGACCGGTTCGCTGACGGCGCCGAGTCTTGGCGTCGGCGGGCTCGCGGGGAGCCAAGCCAACTTCAGCGGCAGCGCCAACGTGACGGTCACGGGAACGACGACGATCGGTCGGGGATTGAAACTCACCGGCCCGAACGTGACGTTCAGTTCGGCGACGGGCGTCACGTTCCAAAGCACGAGCGTGTTGACGGCTGAAATCACAAGCCCCGGCGGGCATTCGGCCGTCAAGACGGCCGGGACGCTGTCTCTCGGCGGCACGCTCAACGTTCAATTCAACGGGGTGACGCCGACGCTTGGCAGTGCATGGGATCTCGCCGACGCGACGGCGATCGCCGGCAACTTTTCGAACGCGTCGGTCGGCGGCTCGGTCGCGGTCGCCGGCGCACCTGCCGCGGCGCTCGGTTCGGCGTACCGCCTGCGGACCGTCGACGGCGGCATGAACGGCAAGCTGCTGCAGGTCGCGCTGGAAGGGATGCTCGTGCTCCGCGTCAACCGCGACACCGGGGAAATGACGATCCGCAACCCTTTGGGAACGTCCGTTCCGGCGCTGGCCGGGTATGAAATCGCCTCGCCGCACGGTTCGCTGCTGACCAGCTACAAGGGGATCTCCGGGGCGCCGGCCGGCGATTCCGGCTGGACGAAGGCCGTCATGAACTCTTCAACCGGTCTTGCGGAGTTCAAGCCCTCGGGCAGCCTCAACGTCTCCTCAAGCGGAACGAACCTGTCGCTGGGAGCGGGGTTCAGCAAGACCGCCGTAGCCGGCCAACCGTTGGGGGTCACCGGCGAGGACCTGACTTTCTCCTATCACACGCTCGGCGGCGAGGCCGTCACAGGGCAGATCGAGTACGTCGGCACGCCGTTCCTCAACAACATCGCCTTGATCGTCAACACGACGACCGGACAGGCCACGCTGAAGAACGACACGCTGCAGTCGATCGCGATCGACGGCTATTCGATCGTGTCTTCCACCGGCGCGTTGAGCGGAGCGTCGTGGACCGGCCTGGGGGCGAGCTTCGCGAACTGGGAAAAATCGCCGGCCGATCCGGGCGCCTTGTCCGAGACCAATCGGGTGGCGCCGACCGCCTTGGCGGCCGGCCAATCGGCGAGCTTGGGAGTGATCGGCAATTTCTCGACGCAGGCCGCTCAGGAAGGCTTGGCGATGAAGTTCATCATCGGCGATGAATTCGATTTCCGATTCGCCTCCGTCTCCTTCACCTCGGGAGCGGGAATCGCGGGCGACTTTAACGGCAGCGGCAAAGTCGATGGCGCCGATTTCCTGGCGTGGCAGCGCAACACCAGCGTCGGCAGCCTCGCCGATTGGAAGGCGAATTACGGGGCCGGGTCGGCCGTCGCCGCGGTCGCCGGCGCCGCCTCTGCCGTGCCCGAGCCGAAGTCAATTCTGCTGGCGACTCTCGCGGCGGCGACCTGCGCCGGTCGGCGACGTCGTCGTCATCCCCGATCGATCACTTTACAGGAGAGCAGCGCAATGATTCGCACGACGGCAATTGCGTTGGTCGCCGCGGCGTCGTTGGCGGCGATTCGCGTCGATGCGGCGGTCACCCTGTCGTTCGATCCGTCGCAACCGACGCTCGGCACGTACGACCAGTCGCAGTTGCTGGACGACGCCGAGATCCCCGGCGGGACGACGCCGGGAGGCGGCACGTACAACTCGCAGGCGTTCACGGACAACGTCGGGCCGTTGGGGCAGACGTTCACAACGCCGGGAGACAAGCATCTGTACGCCCTCACGGGCGTCTCAGTGAAGGGCGTAGGCGACGCGGGAGGCGGCGCCCTGGACGCGGACGCCACCTGGGCCTTGCGGATCAGCAAGGTGAACGGCACGACGCTCGCCCCCCTGAAGACGTTCACCGGCGTTGCGGTCCCGCAAGGCGCGGCGGGAACAGAGTGGTTCACCTTCTCGATCTCGGGTTTCGACGTGCCGGCGCTCGCGGCGAACACTCAGTACGCATTCGAAATCTACTCGACTGCCGGGTGGTTCGGGGTCGACGCGACACAGGGAGACGCGGCCTACGCGGGAGGAACGGCGTTCAACAGCCTCGGGCCAGGGCGCTCGTTCACCGACAACACGCTGGGGAATCTCGCGAACCACGGATACGACCGAACGTTCATCGCGCAACTGGCGGCACCTCCGGGCGGTCCTGGCGACGCCGACAACAACGGATCGGTCGGCGTGAGCGACTACAACCTGATTAAGGCCAATCTCGAAAAATCGGTTTCGATGTTCACTAACGGCGATTTGGACGGCAACAGCTTCGTCGATCTCAACGATTTCCGACGATGGCGACTTGCCGCGTCGCCTGCGGTGCTGGCGGCGGCGGGAATTCCGGAGCCGTCGGCAGTCCTGCTCGCAGGGACGACGTTTCTTGGCTTCGTCGCCCTGAGGCGGCGAGTCCGCCGCTTACCGACGGCGCTGGTCGCATTGACTATGCTCGCCATCGCCGCGTCCTCTGCAACGGCGACCGTCACGATGACCATGGGCACGACCGCGCCGACGCCGGGTCTCTACGACCAGTTCGACTTCATCGACGACGCGTCAATCCCGGGCGGGACCACCCCCGGGGGAGGCACGTACAATTCGCAGGCGTTCTCGGACAACAACGGCCCCCCGGGGCAGATCTTCACGACCCCTGCGTCGGCGTCGCCGTCGTTGCCCTCGTTCACGCTCGACGCCGTGTGGCTCAAGGGCGCCAACACGGGAGGGAACGTCGGCGGCATCACGGCCGCGACGACATGGGCGATTCGCATCAGCGAGGTCAACGGAACGGATCTCACCCCCGTGAAAACCGTCACGGGGATTCCGAGCCTCGTCGGCATGCTCGGCACGGAATGGTTCACTTGGACTTTCGCGGGCTCCGATCTGCAACTTTTGCAACCGAACAAGCAGTACGCGTTCGATCTCTACTCGTCGACCGGCTGGCTTGGATTCGACGCGGACACGTCCGATTCGTACGCCGGCGGAACCGCGTTCAACAGCGGCGACGGGGCGGCGCGATCGTTCGCCGGGCTGACGACCGGCGACCTCGCGAGCCACGGCTATGACCGTACGTTTCTCGTCGCGTTGACCCCCGCGTTGTCGATCGTCGCGGGCGACGTCGACGGCGACGGCGACGTCGATCTCGACGACTTCAACCTCATCAAGACGAACTACTTCCTCGCCAGCGGGGCGACGCGGTCCCTGGGCGATCTGAACGGCGACGGAAAGATCAACCTCGCCGATTACGCGATTTGGCGCAACAACGCCCCGCCAGCCGTGTTGGCGCAGGTCGGGATCCCCGAGCCCGCGAGCTTGGCGCTGGCGGTCGCCTGCGCCGGCGGGCTGCTCGCCTCTCGCCGGCGTTTGCGGCTTCGCGGAGTACGGCCAGCATAATCCCGTCCACGGAAGCGTCAGGCAAGTTCACCATTCAAGGAGAGGTCGAATGCAACGGCGAGCGTCGGGATTTACGTTGGTCGAGCTATTGGTCGTGATCGCCATCATCGGCGTGCTCGTGGCGTTGCTGTTGCCTGCAATCCAAGCGGCGCGGGAAGCGGCTCGCCGGACCCAATGCCAGAACAACCTCAAGCAGATGGCGCTGGGGTGCCTGAACCATCATGACACGCATAAGCACTTTCCCACCGGAGGGTGGGGATGGTTTTGGGCGGGCGATCCGGACCGCGGCTTCGGCAAGGATCAGCCGGGGGGATGGGTCTACAACATGCTTCCCTACCTCGAACAAGGCGCCTTGCACGCGCAGGGGAAGGACGGACAACCCGACGTGCTGACGCGCGATCAACGCGAGGGGAGCCGTCGCACGTTGGAATCGCCCCTAGATGCGATCACGTGTCCCTCGCGACGCCCGGGGGGACAGACCTTTCCTTACAAAAACTCCGTGGGCATCTACAACGCGCTGAAGCCGGAGAACTGCGGTCGCAGCGATTACGCAATCAACGCGGGATCGGTTTGGGTCGAGACGCAAAACGACAACCAATTTCCCCAGACGTATGCAGCCGTCGCCGGTTTTGACAATCGATGGATGGAAGCGGCTCTCCAGGCCTCCGGGCGCGACGCAGGCGCGGAACTCAACGGCATTTCGTACCAGCGCAGCCAGATCGGGATAAGACAAGTCTCGGACGGAACGTCCAACACCTATCTGGTCGGCGAGAAGGCGCTCACGCTGACCAACTACGACACGGGCGACGATCCCGGCGACAACGAAACTTGGTGCACCGGATTTAACAACGACAACTACCGCAAGACCGCTGCCGGCTCAAATTATCTGGCGCCCTTGGCCCTGACTCCGATTCAGGATGCGCCGGAATACCCGGCCGCCGCGAACGGCGAGGGGAGTCGCGGGTTCGGCTCTTCGCACTCAGGGGGAGTCAACATGGCGTACTGCGACGGCAGCATTCACCTGATCAGTTTCGACGTCGACTGGATCGTCCATAAGAACTTCGGCGATCGAGCCGACGGCAACGTCGTCAGCTCGCGCTAAGCACGGGCGCCGCTTGGCGACAATCCGATGCGGCGGCGCGCCGCTTCGCCGGGGCAGCCGGCGGCGCGTCGGCCGCTCGGAATACGGGCGGTCGATCGCGTGCGGCTCGACATGCGCATCGCTTTTCAAACGGGGCGTCGGCATCCCGTCGTACGACTCGGGATTGGTTGTCTGTAGGTCGTGTTTCTCGTTCTTGCACATTTGGGGAGGTTCTGTCTCATGAGGTTGCATCAATTCGGAGTCCTTGCGGTTATGCTGGCGGCGCTGGCGTGTCCTCGCCTGGCGACCGCCGCAGTCACGATGTCGTCCGACGCCGCCGATCCGGCCCTCGGACCGGACGATCAGTACAGCTTGGTCGACGATCAGCAAATCCCCAACGGAAATACCCCTGGCGGCGGTACGTACAACTCGCAATCGTACTCGGACAACGCCGGTCCTCCTGGACAGACCTTCACGACGCCCGCCGGCGCCCCGTCGTACCTGCTCACGTCCGTTTCGATGAAAGGCACCGGCGACACGGGCGGCGGCGCCGTCGAAGGCCAGTGGGGCGTCCGGATCAGCGCCGTAAGCGGCACGAGCTTGACGCCGCTCAATACAGTGACCGGAATCGTCGGCGCCGCGAGCGCGACGGCCGACGACTGGCTCACCTGGGCCTTTAGCGACGCCGACGTCCTGTCGCTGAGCCCCGGCACGCAGTATGCGTTTGAGGTCTTCTCCAGCAGCGGGTGGTTCGGCTTCGGCGGAGCGCCGGACTCGGCCTACGGGGGCGGGACCGCGTTCAACAGCGCCGGCCCTTCGCGAAGCTTCGGCGACGATACGCTGGGCAACCTCGCGAACCATGGTTACGATCGAACTTTCCATGTCGCCCTCACTGCCGTCCCCGAACCGGCGGCGATCGGCTTGGCCCTCGGCAGCGCAGTCGGCCTGCTGGCATGGAGGCGGAAACGCTAGCCCCCTCGGACTTAGCTGCACACTGGCGCGGCGGTCGCGAGCCGTCGCGCCAGTGTCTCTCTCTATCAGTCAAAGCGTCCCCCCGTCCGCGGTAACATTGACGGCTCGAGCGATCTGGGCGTCGCAGTCTTCGTGAAACGCGCCTTGTGCGGCGTCGTCCGTACGGGGGACGCGTCGGCCGGAGGAGTTCGGCCCGCGCGAAGGTCCTTGCGGTTCAATCGGGCGAAACCCCGCAGGCGCTCGGCTGCTGAAAATTCCGTAACGGCATGTTAGACTGGGACAGTCGAATCCGATCGACGATCGTGACTTGTCGGAACAGTGGGGCAGCTAGTCGATGCAAAGTCATTCTCTCTCTACGCCACGGCATTCCCGCCCCAGGCGGCTGCGGGGCTTCGAGTCGTTGGAAACGAGAAGCCTGCTGGCCGTCGTGATCAACGAGATTCACTACGATCCGGATCTGGGGACGGAGCAGGTCGAGTTCCTCGAGTTCTACAACTCGGGCGCGACGGCCGTCGATCTCTCGGGCTGGCGAATCGCCGCTGCGGTCGACTACACGTTCCCTGCGGGATCGTCGATCGCACCCGACGAGTATCTGGCGGTGACTCAGAACGCCGCCCATTTCCAGGCCAAGTTCGGGTTCGCGCCGTTTGGCCAGTGGGAGACGGGACGCAAGCTCTCCAACGAAGGCGAAACAATCGAACTGCGCAATGCCGTGAACGCGGTCGTCGACACCGTGACGTACAAGCTGGGGTTTCCCTGGCCGACCTCCGGCGACTACGGCAGTTCGATCGAGTTGATCAATCCGGCGCTCGACAACGATCTGGCCGGCAGTTGGCGGTCGTCGGGTCTTGCGTCGACGCCGAACGCGGGGGCGACGCTCGTCGTTCCGGGAACCAATTGGCGGTATCGCAAAGGGATCACGGCCAATCCGCCGACCGTGGCGAACGATCCGGCGAACAACTGGCGATTGACTGGCTTCGTCGAGGCGAACGACTCCACGGCGTGGCAAACCGGCGCGGCGTCGATCGGCTACGGCGATGGCGACGACGCCACGATTCTGTCGGACATGCGGAACAACTACTGGTCGTTCTACGCCCGGAAGACGTTCACGATCAGCGGCCCCGTCCCCGATAGGCTGACCCTGCGGATGTACGTCGACGACGGGGCGATCGTCTGGATCAACGGCGTGGAAGTGCAACGGTTTCACGTCTCGCCGGGGGACAAGAACTACAACAGCGCATCGGGTTTCGGCAATGAAGCGGCGTGGGAGGAAGTCACTCTCACGGGCGCAAGCCAATATCTCGTGTCGGGGACGAACACGATCGCCGTGCACGTGCTGAACGAGACGCTGGGGAGCAGCGACGCATCGTTCAATCTGGCCCTGAGCGTACCCGACGACACGGTCGGCCAGCCGACCCCCGGCGCCAGGAATTCCGTGTACGCCGAGAACGCGGCGCCCCAGATGCGCCAATTGAACCAGTCCGTGTTGCAGCCGACGAGCGGGCAGGACGTGATCGTCACGATCAAGGCGACCGACCCCGACGGCGTGCAGAGCGTGACGCTCGAGTACCAACTGGTCGACCCCGGGTCTTACATTCGACTGACGGACGCGGCGTATCAGACGGAATGGACGACGCTGGTGATGCGCGACGACGGTCTCGAAGGGGACGCCGTGGCGGGCGACAGCGTCTACACCGTCGTCATGCCGGGGATGCTTCAGGTTCATCGCCGGTTGGTTCGCTATCGGATCACGGCGACCGACGTGCTGGGGGCCTCCGTCCGCGGACCGTACGCCGACGACGCCCAGCCGAACTTCGCCTACTTCGTTTACGACGGGGTTCCCGACTACACGGCGTCGCTCCGCCCCGGCGTCCTGCCGAACGAGACCTACAGCGGCGATTCGCTCTCTGCGATTGCGACGTACCACTTGATCGCCAACGCGACGGACGTCCAGAACAGCCAATACAACGGCTCCTACAACGAAGTCGAGTTCCCCGGCACGCTCGTTTACGACGGCGTCGTCTACGATCACATCGCGTTTCGCAATCGCGGGGTCGCCTCGACGTACGCGGTCGGCAAGAACAAGTGGAAGCTGGAGTTCAACCGCGGCCATTACTTGCAGGCCTACGACAACTACGGCGTTCCGTATAAGGAATTGTGGGACGAGATCAACGTCCTGCCGGGCACGAACCCCTGGTGGCGGAACGACGTCTCGACCGAAGGAACGGTGCTGTTCGAGCCCGTGGCGTTCAAGTTGTACGAGCTGGCCGGCGCCCCCTCGCCGAAGACGACCTATTTCAATTTCTTCGTGATCGACGCCGCGTCCGAGGCGGGGGCGAATCAGTACTCGGGCGACTTCTGGGGGCTGTACATCGGCATCGAGCAGCCGGACGGCAGTTTCCTGAACGAACGCGGGCTTCCCGACGGCAACATCTTCAACATGCACGGGTCGGTGTTCGGCTCAACGACTCAGCGGCATCAGGGGTCGGAGCTTCCGACCAATCGGTCCGATCTCGCCGCATTTCTGGCGGGGATCAACAGCACCTCGTCGCTGGCGTGGTGGGAGGAGAATCTCAACTGGGACTCCTACTTCGCCTGGAACCTGATCAACCATGTCGTCAACAACTCCGACATCCGTCCTAACGAGAACGTCAACTACTATCACAATCAGGTCGACGGCAAGTGGTACGTCATCCCTTGGGATCTCGACCTGACGTTCGAGGACGCGCCGCACCATAGCCAGCCGGTGACGACCCGCGAGAACATTCGCGTGCTGCTTAACACTTATCCGGCCGCTCGCCTTGCGTATGAGAATCGGCTTCGCGAGATCACCGACTTGCTCCTCGCCAATGGCGACGCCGCGAAGGTCGTGGAGGAAATTGCCGGCGTGTTGACGCTCCACTCGGGAGATCTGACGATCGTCAACGCCAACCAGGCGCAGTGGGACTACCACCCGCAGAAAATCAAGAAGGGAATCTGGTACAAGAACTTCAATCCGGCGCTGTTGACCAACGAGTCGTTCGCCGGGCTCGTGTCGTACATGCAGGATTTCGTCAGCCCCGGCGGGTACGGTTACAATCTGATGTCCTCCCAGGGGAGCGACGCCAATATCCCCGCGACGCCGACGATTTCGTACGTCGGCGCCGGGACGCACCCGGCCGACGGGCTCGTGTTTCAATCGTCCGCGTTCAGCGATCCGCAAGGCTCAGGCACGTTCGCGGCCATGCAGTGGCGGGTGGCCAAGGTCGACAACGCGGACACGGCGGGACATGTCGTCGGCACTCCCTACGCCTACGAGATCGAAGGGACTTGGGAATCAGGCACGCTCACGACGTTCGCCAATCAGATGGCCGTCCCCGCAGGGGTCGTGCAGACTGGCGTCACGTATCGCGCCCGGGTGCGGATGCAGGACGCCGACGGCCACTGGAGCCATTGGTCGAACGCAATCGAGTTCGTGGCCGGCGCAAACGAGTCTGCGCCGGCGCTGGCAATCACCGAGCTGCATTACAACCCCGCCCCCAATCCCCTGGTCGTCGACGCGCAAGATCTTGAGTTCGTCGAGGTGATGAATTACGGAACGACCACGATCGATCTCGAAGGGGTGCGGCTCGCTGCGTTTGCCTCGAACCCCTACGTGTTCGGCCCCGGGCTGAGTCTCGCTCCGGGACAGAGGATCGTCGTGCCGAAGAATCCGACCGCGTTTCAGGCGTACTACGGCACGAGCGTGTTCATCGCCGGCGGGGGGTACGGGTCGGCCAATCTCAGCAACGGCGGCGAAACGATCGAACTGGTTGCCGCCAACGGCGCACTGATCCAAAGCGTCACCTACGACGACGCTGCGCCGTGGCCGACGGCCCCCGACGGGAACGGGCCGTCGCTTGAGATCATCGACCCGCAGGGCAATCCCGACTCGCCGAGCAATTGGCGCGCGAGCGCGGCGCTCGGCGGTTCGCCGGGCTGGGACGGACTGCCGGGGCAACCGGGCGACTACAACCGCGACCACGCCGTCGACGGGAGCGATTTTCTCGCTTGGCAGCGCACGCTAGGAAGCCGCTCGCCGGCCCTGTTCGGCGCCGACGGAAGCGGCGACTCCGTGGTCGACGCGATCGATCTCGCCGTGTGGCAGGACAACTATGGAGCATCGGCGCCTCTAGCGACCGCCGCGGCGCTTGACCTTGATGGTTGGATCCTTGCCGACGAGCTGGATCAAGCCAGCGCGATCGGGGCGGTTTTGTCCGGAGATCCCGCTGAATTGCCGCCCGCCGGGCAGGAGTTGACCTGGCGCAGCGCTGAGTATCGCCGCGACGTCGATGCGGCGCTGTCCGCATGGCACGAGGATGAGCTGCGGCCGCGAAGAAGCCGGCTTGCGGAGCGAATCCGCTCGACTCCTCCAGCCTTGGACTTCGACACCGTCGGCGCCGACAAGCTTAGAGCGGGCCTGGCGTCGCCCTTCGCTCGCATCAGCGTACGACCAAGCTGAGCGGATTCTCCCCGGCTGGGTGCGGCCCGGCAGGTCGGCCGAGCGTTGCTCGACTCCCCGTACGGACCGTCAGCTTCGGATGGGCGCATGTCGAAGCGGGTTTACGCAGCCGGCCCGCGCCGTTGATTGCATGTCACTCCTCGTAGGTACACTATTTCTATGACATTGGGCGCGACTTTACGAACGATCGCAGGCATCTTGGCTTTGCTGGCGAATCGAGAAAGCATCGCCCTGGGCGATGACGAATCGACGTCGCGACGGGCAGGCACGGCTGCGGACAAGCGTCTGGAACTGTTGCGAGACAATAGGGACGACGAAGCGCAAATCACGGAGCAAGAGGACTCAAGGCCATCCATGTTCTACATTCGCAGCAAGCAAAACGGAAAGAAAGCGGCTCGCACTGGCAACGGCAGATCGCGGGGCTTGGTGTTCGAGGTTCTCGAAGACCGCCGGGTGATGGCCCTCCCCCATGCCGAAGGGGGCTTCAGCCAGGGGCTGCTCCACACCGAAGCGGACTTCGCCCGCATGGCGCAAAAGATCGCCGAGCAGGCCGACCCGTGGCTGTCGGGTTACCAGGCTCTCGTCAACCACGGTTACGCGCAGCCCGACGCGAATCCGCGCCCGCTGGAGACCGTCATCCGTGGCGGAACGGGGCAAAACTTCAACCAGATGGTGATCGACATCCAGCGGTCCTACATGCTCGCGCTGAGATGGAAGGTGACCGGGAACGCCGTCTACGCCGACAAAGCGGTCGAGTTCCTGAACGCTTGGCAATATACGATGACCAGCCTCACCGGCAACGCCGACCGATTCCTTGCCGCGGGCATCTACGGGTACCAATGGGCGAACGTCGCGGAGATCATGCGGACCTACGACGGCTGGGCCCCGCAAGACGCCCAGAATTTCGGCAACTGGCTGATCACCCACTTCTACTCGCTCAACAAGTCGTTCCTGTACGGCGTCAACGGCGGACAAGATCACAACGGCGCGGCGATCACCAACTATTGGGCCAACTGGGACTTGTGCAACATCGCGTCGATGCTCGCCATCGGCGTCTATACCGATCGACACGACATCTACAACGAGGCGATTGCGTATTTGTACGAGGGGGGCGGCAACGGCTCGATCGACCGGTTCGTCTATCACGTCCACGACGGCAACCTCGGCCAATGGCAGGAGGCGGGACGCGATCAGGGGCACACGACCCTGGGGGTCTCGCTCGCGGGTCCCATCATGCAGATGGCATGGAACCAGGGGCTTGACCTGTTCAGTTACGACAATAACCGACTCCTTGCCGGCTCCGAGTACGTGGCCAAGTACAACGCTTGGCAGGACGTTCCCTTCGAGCAGTACAGTTGGGGCACCGGCGTCAATGGAACTTGGCAGACTCATACGTCCGTTTCGGACTTCGCTCGGGGAATCTCCCGCCCCGGTTACGAACTGATCTACAATCACTACGCCAACATCAAGGGGATCGCCGCCCCGTGGAGCGAGGCGCGCGTCGACGCTTACTCCCCTGAGGGCTACGGCGGCAACGGCGACGAGTTCGGTTTCGGCACGCTCACCTACACGCTCGATCCCTTCCCCGTCGCGAACAGCAAGCCGAGCGGCCTGATCGCCGTCAATTACGACGGGACCGTCAAGCTCAACTGGTGGGGCGCTCTCTACGCCAACTCCCACAACGTCTACCGCTCCACGAGCGCCGACGGCCCGTTCGAGTTGATCGCGGCGGGCGTCGCCGATCTCATGCACTACGTCGACCACGGCATGGCGGCGGGCGAGTACTTTTACAAGGTGACGGGGGTCGTCGCCGGCGTCGAAACGCAGGCCTCGGACGTCGTCCGGCTCAGCACGGCTCCCGAACTGGTCGCCCGCATAGAGTTCAACGAATCCAACGGCACGACGGCGCCGGACTCCAGCGGGAACGGCGTGACAGGTACGCTCCACAACGGCGCTTCTTGGACCGCCGGCCAGAGCGGCAACGCCGTCGATCTCTCTGGAGCCGGCCAGTACGTCAGCCTTCCGGCGAACGTCACCGAGGGTCTGTCCGACTTCACGATCGCGACCTGGGTTAGGCTCGACAGCATTGCGACCTGGACGCGGATATTCGACTTCGGCGACTCGAACGGTCGGTACCTGTTTCTCACCCCGCAAGCCGGCAGCGGGAAGGTTCGCTTCGCCATTGCAACCAACTACAGCTACAACAATGACGTGATCGAAGGCACGACGGCTCTTCCCGTCAACCAGTGGGTTCACGTGGCGGTTACCCTCTCGGGCACGGTCGGTCGGCTGTATGTCAACGGGACCGCCGTCGGCCTCAACGCCCAGATGTACCTCAACCCGTTCCAGGTCGGCGGCGTGAGCAACAACTGGATCGGCCGCTCGCAGTACCCCAACGACGCCTATCTGGACGGCAGAATCGACGACTTCCGCATTTACAACGGCGCCCTGTCGGCTGGTGCGATCTTTCAGATGGCAACGGGCAATCCGCCTCCCGCAGTGCCGGCGACTCCCGCAGTCCTGACGGCGACCGCGGTCGTCGGCAATCAGATCAATCTCGCCTGGACCGGCACGTCGAATCCGCTGCAAGCTACGTACACCGTCCGCCGAACCGTGCAGGACGGCGGTCCTTACATGACGATCGCGACGGGCGTGGCGGGGCCGCAGTACATTGATACGAACGTGGCGTCCAATGTCGTCTACTACTACGTGGTGACGGCCGACAACAACGGAGGATCCAGTCCGTTCTCGCAGCAAGCGAGCGCGATGGCGCTTCCGCCGCTGCCTGGAGCGCCTGGCGGGTTGACGGCGAGCGGGTCCGGCAGCGACAAAGTCAAGCTGACTTGGACGGCCGGCTCGAACGCCGCGACCTACGACGTCAAGCGGGCTCTCGTCGACGGAGGACCCTACACGACGATTGCCAGCGGCGTCACGGCCACGGAGTTCGTCGATCAGGGGCTCGTCGCCGGGACGACTTACTATTACGTGGTGTCGGCGGCCAACGCGGCGGGGACCAGCACCGACTCGAACCAAGCGTCCGCGTTTCCGACCCACGTGCGGGCGCGCTGGAAACTCGACGAATCGTCCGGCGTCTCGGCGACTGACGCCAGCGGCAACGGCTGGACCGGCACGCTGTTCAACGGACCGACGTGGACCGCTGCGCGCATCGAGAACGGCGTCAACCTCGACGGCTCCAACGACTACGTCTCCGTACCGAACGGCGTCGTCAACGGACTGACCGATTTCACGATTTCCGCTTGGGTCTCGCTCGACGTCAGCAGTACCTGGATGCGCGTGTTCGATTTCGGCTCGGGGACCAACGTCAACATGTTCCTGACGCCGAAGAACGGCTCCGGGACCGTCCAGTTCGCGATCACCACGTCTGGCGGCGGCAACGAGCAGCGAATCCTCACGGGGCACGTCCTTCAGCCGGGATTCTGGTATCACGTGGCCGTCACGCTAAGCGGAGGCGTCGGAATCGTCTACGTCAACGGCGCTGAAGCGGGCCGCAACAGCTCGATGACGCTCACTCCGAGTTCGCTCGGCGCCACGACGCAGAACTACATCGGCAAGTCGCAGTACAACGATCCGTACCTCGACGGGCGAATCGACGACTTCCGGATCTACAACTTCGCGCTCGGCGCTACGGACGTTTCGCAGTTGTATTACGTTCCCCTTCGCCTGGGCGATTATGACGGCGACGGCCTCGTCGCCGGCGGCGACTTCCTCGCGTGGCAGCGGCAGCTTGGCCAGTCGACGCTGGTCTATCGCGACGCCGACGGCGACGGCGACGGCGTCGTCGGGGCGCCCGATCTTGACGTTTGGCACCGCCATTACGGGGTTGGCTCGACGCCAAGCGTTCTGGCGGCGCCGTTGATCGCCGACGAAGGCCTCGACGAGGAAAGCGACGCGATCTTCGACGACGAGCTCGCCCTGGAAGTCGTCGCCGCAAGTCTGTCGAACGAGACCGCGGATGACCTCGCTTCATCGCCGGCCGAGAACTCCGTCGACGCGGCGTTCAACGCTATGTGGCTTCGCCCGAGAACGCTCCGCGAATCGACGCTGGACGACCCGCTGGCGGTCGTCCGCGGCGCGGAAGCGGGGTACGCCGCATCCCGACCGGCCGTGCAGCCTGTCGAGTCAAAGCGGGCTGGCGTCGAGAACGACGACGCCCGACTGCGACCGAACCGTCGCATCGGCGTCATTGCCGCGGCGTCGACGAAGCGCGGCGAGGACGCTCGCGCGCTCGATCTTGCGTGGGATCGAATCGGTCGAGGACTCGGCCCCGCCGTCGAGTGGTAAACGCACGGTGCACTTCATCGTGACGCCCACGGAAGGTTGAAGGTGTCCACCTTTAGCCTCCGGAGGCCCCGTGATGGCGAGCAAGAATCGATTTGCGGGGCAGGTGTCCCCGTGCATTTCAAAACCGGCCAGTCGCGAGCATCTCGGTACCGGCCGGGATCCGAGCGGAGGGCACGGGATTCGATCCGCTCGAAATTTGCAAGTTCAACGCAGATCGCGAGTTGCGCGCTAAGCCAAGCTGCGGCCAGCACTTAGGGTCCGTTCATTATTCATCGTCATTTGTGGTTGGTCATGGTCCCGGGCGCAGGCAACAGGGACAAATCAGGGACTACTTGCGAGGTTCTCCGCCCCTGCGGTCGAGCGTCCCCTGGCGTCTCGCCGCCGTTCTGACGATTGCCGCGGCGGTCGGCGTCGCCGACAAATCCGGCCGCTCCGCGGCGTCTTATTGCAGGTTCTCGTCAGCCAACCAGGACGAGCGCAGCATTTTCGGCCAGCAGGAGAAATGCCGCTCCCGTGCCGAAGCGGACGGGCTGACGATCTCGCCCGACTTTGAATTCCGCGACGACGCCGTCTCTGGCGCGACATGGAGCCGCCCGGGGCTCGATCAATTCTTGGCGGCGGTGCGGGAGGGTCGCGTCGGCACGGTCTACGTCGAGAGTCTAAGTCGGTTGGCCCGAGACAGCGTCTTGACGCTGCAGACCTTGCAGGAACTGGTCCATCAGTACGAAGTGCGGGTCGTCTCGATCGACGACGGCCTCGACACCGCGGCGTCGGACAACTGGGAGATGGTCGCCGCGATCTTCGGCGTTCAGAACCAGCACTACCTCAAGGCGCTCGCCAAGGAGGTCACCCGTGGGCAGAGCCAGATCGTCCGCGAGGGGTATTGCGTCGGCGACACCTGTTTCGGTTTCGCGTCGCGTCCGCTGGCCGACCCGACCCGGCAGCGAAAAGGGAAAAACGCCAAGCCGATCATGGAATACGTCATCCACGCCGAGAATGCCGAGTGGGTGAGACGGATCTTCGCATGGTACGTCGTCGAACGTCGGTCGCTCAGCTGGATCGCCCGCGAACTGACTCGGCTAGGCGCCCCGAAAGACCATCGGGCGACGACGAAGAACTGGCGGCCGCAACTCGTCGCGGGCGTGCTGTCGCAGCGCAAGTACATCGGCGAATGGACCTGGGGAGTCCGACAGAACTATCGCGATCCGCGGACCAAAACGGTGCGGCAGAAGTTGCGCGGACCGACCGAGTCGGATCGACAGACTCGCCTTCGACCCGAACTGGCGATTATCGATCGCGCCGTGTTTGAACAGGCCCAAAACCGACTTGCGATTCAGCGAAACGCTCAAGGGCCTCGGCGAAAGCGCCGCATCGGCGAGCAAGTCGTCGGGGGGCTGCTGTCGGGCGCGACGTCGACTTCCAGCTTCGCCAACCCGCGTCATCTCCTCCAAGGCGTCGTGGTCTGCGGGGAATGCGCCCAGACCGATGAAACGGGGCAGATTCGCTATCGACCGCTGTACACGGGCGGGAAGAACGCAGCGTACATGCAATGCCACGGTCGTCTGGACGGCACGTGCGACTGCCGCGCGACGCTCAATCGGCAGCGGGCCGAGCAGTACGTTCTGAACGCCGTCGGTCGGATCCTGATCGCCAATCCGACAGTCGTGGAATTGATCTGCAGCAAAGCGGCGGAGCATTGGCGTCGGCGCCAAGCGGCACGGCAAGACTCGGAACCCGCGATTCGTCGAAAGCTCGCCGATGTGGAGCAGCGAATCGCCAATCTCGTGAACCTCTGTGAAGAGCAGGGGGCCCCGGAGCTCCTTGATCGCCTCCGCGAGCTACGCCAGGAACGCGAGCGTCTCGATCTTGATCTGCGACGGCCCGGAGAGGGCGATCGCAAGATGGCGACGCCCCCCACGGCCGAGTGGGTGACTGAGAAACTGCGTACCCTGGACGCGACATTGCGCGGCGAAGCGCCGGGCGCCGCTCACGCCCTGCGATCCTTGCTCCGCGGCTCGATCGTCGTCACTGAGCATCGGGAGCGAAACGACCGCGGCGTCGAGAAGCGATACTTGCGGGGGCGGTTTGAGATCTGCGTTCCGTCTTGCGCGGTTCTTCTTGGCGAAGACCAAGCGAGCAATCCGACGCCGGACGAGGAGTCCCGCCATGTTGTCGACGTCGACTTTCGGGCGGTTGAGCGGCACGTGCAGCTCGCCGACCAGATCAAGGACTCGTTCGACGCCGGCCTGCCCGTCGCGGAGATCTGTCAACGCTTCAAGATCAGCGAGACGCTTTACTTGCGCGCGTGGAAGCACTGGCACGCGTCCCGCGGACTGCAAGTTCCCGACGGGCGATCGCTACGGTCTCGACTTGAGAGGCAGCGACAAGCGGACGTGCGACGAGAGGAGATCATGTTCCTCTGGCGGCAAGACCTCGCGTACGGCGAGATCGCAGCCCGCCTGGACATTGGCATCGAAGTCGTGCGACAAGCCGTGGTCGCCGATCACGAGCAGCGAGGCGAGCCGGTCCCCGATGGTCGTCGTCGCCGCAAGGACATTCGACTCCGTCGTACGGGCGAATGGCAGAAGGACGACAACTTGGACACGACATAGCGCACCTGGCGTCTCTTGCGCGAAGACGTTCGAGAGTCGCCGGGCGTCATTCGCGAAGTTCTTCTGAGGCCGGACATCGGCGGTCCGTTCCGTCCCGAACGTGTTCTAGCGCCGATACAGCGTCCGCTGGGCGATGTCTTGGCGCCCCGGCCTGCTGCGCTAAATCCGCCCCCGAACCGGGGCATAAAGACTTGCCGGACTCGTAGCTTTCGCGAAGAGGAACCCGCTCCCTCGTCGGAGCGGACCTCCCTCTTCCATCTTCTTTCGCCCTGGAGACTGCCGATGCCCACTTACGTCGCGGCCGCGTTGGCGGCGGCGGTCGTTGCGCTCGCCGTTGCGCTGGCCCGCGAGCGGCGATGGCGCCGAGCGCTGCTGCGGCTGATCGCTTTCTTACTGCAACCCCGGAGGTCCCGTGATGCGGACGTCGATTCGACTCGGTGCGCTGCTGATCGCGAGCGCGGCCCTCGCGACGGGGGGCTGTGACGAGGACCGTCGCGTCGTCGACGCGGCGACTCAGGCGGCCGAGCGGCAGGCCGCTCAGAACGTCGAGCTGGCCCGCGTCGCCGCGCACGCGGCGGCCGGCGCGCACGACCTGGTCGCGGCCGACGCCGCGGCCCGCCGCGCGGCGGTCGATCTCCAGCAGGAGATTCAGGCCGAGCGGGGGCGGCTCGACGCGGGCTGGTCCGCGCTCGACGCCGAGCGGCGCGGGATCGCGTCCCAGCGAAGGACTGCGTCGGCGCTGGCCGTCGCGGTGCGAGGCTTGGGGATCGTCCTGGCGGCCCTGCTCGCGCTGGCCCTCGCCTGGCTCGTGCTCGGCGGACAATCGCCGCCGGAGCCCGAGCTGGGCGACGTGTGGGAGGCGGTCGCCGCGGAACTCGCCGCGAGCCGTCGTCTCGCCGTGCCCTCGGCGGCTCCCTTGCCGCCGCCCCCCGACTCGTCCCCGTCCCTGCTCCCCCCGGAGGAATCGCCATGAGTCACGTCGTCACGATCGACACCCAGATCCGCGATCCGGCGGCGCTGGCCGCCGCGTGTCGGCGGCTGGAACGGCCGGCGCCCCTCGCCGGCCGGCATCGGCTCTTCGCCGAGGAGGTCGAGGGGCTCGCCGTGAGCTTGCGCGACTGGCGGTATCCGGTCGTCTGCCGGACCGCCGTCGGCGAGCTCCGCTACGACACGTTTCAAGGCCGCTGGGGGGACCCCGCGCGGCTCGACGAACTGCTCCAGGCGTACGCCGTCGAGAAGGCGACGCTCGAGGCCCGGCGGCGCGGCCATGCCGTGACCGAACGGCGGCTCGCCACGGGCGCCGTACAACTCACCGTCCACGTCGGAGGCGCCCCATGACGACGATCGAGATCCTCGTGTCGCCCCGCGGCGAAGTCCGCCTCGAACCCCGCGGCTTCGCCGGCGCGCGCTGCGAAGCGGCGACCCGCGAACTGGAAGCGGCGCTCGGCGCGATCGTCGGGCGCCAGCGGACCGCGGAATTCTACGCCGTCGACCTCGCGGTCCGCCAAGACGCGACGCAACGTCACGGCTGACCGGCGCGGCGAGCGGCGGTCGATCCCTTCCCCTCCCCTGCAGGAGTCATTCATGTCGCAGCCGTTGGGCGAGACGCTCGCCGACTACGTGCGGGCCTGCTTCGCCGGAATCTGGATTCTCACGGACGAACAAGACGACGCCCTGGCGGCGATCGCCCGCCTCTGCCGAGACGAAGGGTGGCGGTGGGCCGCCTGGGACGTCGATGCGGGGTTTTCCCCCGGCGGCGGCGAGGCCCGCGCCGATCCGCCCCTCCCGGCGTGCGACGCGACGGCGACCGACCCCCTCGCCGCAGTGCGGACGGCGAGTCGCCTGGCGGCCGACGACGTCCCGGCCCTCTTGGTCCTGCGCAACTTCCATCGGTTCCTCGGCTCGGCCGAGATCGTCGAGGCGACGATCCGGCAGATCCAACGGGGGAAGCGTCACCGAACGTTCGTCGTCGTCCTGGCGCCGACGGTCGACCTCCCCCGCGAACTCGAAAAACTCTTCGTGGTCCTCGAACACGAACTCCCCGATCGAGAACAGCTCGCCGAAATCGCCCGCGAGCTCGGCGCCGACCCGGCGGAACTCCCCGAGGGGGAGGAGCGCGGGGCGGTGCTCGACGCCGCGGCGGGGCTCACCCGCTACGAGGCCGAAGGGGCGTTCGCGCTGTCGCTCGTCCGCGACGGGACCCTCGCCCCCCGAACGATCTGGCGACTCAAGGCGCAGCAGCTCGCCCAGGCGGGGCTGTTGTCGCTGTACGACGGGGGCGAACGATTCGCCGAGTTGGGGGGCCTGGCCGCGCTCAAGGCGTTCTGCCTCCGCGCGCTCCGTCCGCACCGTCCAGCGCGGGCCCACGGGGTCCTCCTCTTGTCGCAGCCCGGGTGCGGCAAGAGCGCGTTCTGCAAGGCCCTCGGCAACGAAGCGGGCCGCCCGACGTTGCGGCTCGACGTCGGGGCCCTCCTGGGGTCGCTCGTCGGGCAGACCGAAGCGAACGTCCGCCGGGCGATCGCCGCGGCCGAAGCGATGGCCCCCTGCGTCCTGATGATCGACGAGATCGACAAGGGACTCGCCGGGGTCCGCGGCGGCGGTCAGGCCGACGGGGGGGTCGCGGCCCGCCTGTTCGGCGCGCTGCTGACGTGGCTCGCCGATCGGACGAGCGACGTCTTCGTCGTCGCGACCGCGAACGACGTCCGGCAGCTCCCGGCCGAGTTCACCCGCGCCGAACGATTCGACGGCGTGTTCTTCATCGATCTCCCCGATCGACAGGAGAAGGACGCGATCTGGGGGATCCATCGCGCGGCGTATGCGCTCGAGGCGGCTCAAGCGCGGCCCGGCGACGACGAGTGGACCGGGGCCGAGATCAAGAGCTGCTGCCGGTTGGCCGCCCTGCTCGAGGCCCCGCTCGTCGAAGCGGCGCAGCACGTCGTCCCGGTCGCGATCGCGGCCGCCGAAGCGATGCGCGAGCTGCGGCAGTGGGCTTCCGGCCGCTGCCTCGCCGCCGATCGGCCGGGGATCTATGCGGGCGAAGCCCGCAGTCCCGGCGCTTCGCCTCGCCGCCGCGGGATCCGCATCGATCCGTCCGCCAACTGAGCGGCCGGCGTCCCCGGCGAACCTCTCCCCCCTTGGAGTGCGCCATGACCGAACCTGACGAACCGCCGCCGGACCTCGACGCGCCCCTCGCGCGGGTCCGGCTCTCCCGCGCCGAACTCGTCGAGCTCGTCCGCCTCGTGCAGCGGCTGCTCTATCTCGACGACGACGGTCGCCGCTGTTGGAACGCCGACAAGGCGTGGGACGCCGCCGACGTGTGCGACGAACTGGCCGCGTGGCTCGACCGCCGCGGACTCGCCCCCCCGCGCGCCGCCGACTGAGCGCCAGCCCAACCCCCATCCCCCATTCCCCAGGCAGTCAATCCCATGTCCCTCGCCTTAGCAGACCCGCCCGCGGCGTCCGCGCCGCCCGCGGAGCCCGCGCCGTCCGCGGACGCCGGGCGCGACGACTTCGCCGCCAGGTTGCGGGCCGAAACGGCCGGCGTGCGGCTGTCGATCTCCTGGCTCGGGGTCCGTCGGACCCTCAGCCGCGCGCAGCAGACCGAAGCGGCCGACACGTTTCGCGCAGCGCGAGAGTACGTCGCCGCCAACAAAAAACTCCTCGACACGGGGCACCCCGCCTTCCAGGCGGCGACGCGGGTCCGCCACCGGGCCGTCGCCCTCTGGAAAGGGATGTCGTTGCCGTTCCCCGAGCCGGGGATCCGGCTCATCAAGCAGGCCGACGTCGCCGAACTCGATCGGCGCCTCGCCGGTCTCGCGACCGAACTGAGCGGAGCGGTCGAGCTGCTGCAGGAGCGGTACGACGAGCTCCGCGACCTGGCCCGCGTCCGGCTCGGCCGGCTCTACGATCCGCGCGACTACCCGCCCGAGCTGGCGGACGAGTTCGCCCTCCGCTGGGAGTACCCGCCGGTGGAGCCGCCCGCGTATCTGCGGCGGCTCCACCCCGAGCTTTATCAGCGGGAATGTCGGCGGGTCGCCGCGCAGTTCGACGCGGCGGTCCGCCTCGCCGAGGAGGCGTTCCTCACGGAGTTCCGCGAATTGATCGCCCATCTCGCCGAACGGCTCAGCGGCCGCGCCGACGGGACCCCCAAGGTCTTTCGCGATTCGGCCGTCGAAAATCTCCGCGCGTTCTTCGCACGGTTCCGGCGGCTCGACGTCGGGTCGCACGCAGAGCTCGACCGCTTGGTCGCCGACGCTCAGAGCCTGCTCGCGGGCGTCGCGCCGGAGGCGCTCCGCACCGACGCCCCCTTGCGCGGCGAGATCCGTCGCGAACTGACCCGCGTCGCCGAGACGCTCGACGGCCTCCTCGTCGAGCGGCCGCGGCGGCACGTGCTGCGGCGCACCCCTTGAGGCCCGCCATGGAACTCATCGTGGCGCCCGCCGGACGGATTCGCTGCGTGTACGACGAGGCGCTCGACCTCGCGGCGCTCGGCCCGGCGACGATCGTGCGAGCCTCGCACGTCGAGCCGGACGCGCACGGCCGCTGGTTCGCCGACCTCGCCCCGAGCGGCGGCCCGCGGCTCGGACCGTTTTCGCGGCGCTCGCTCGCGTTGGCGGCCGAGGTGCGGTGGCTGACGGAACGGCTCGCCGCCGCTCGTTGACGCGCTCTGCGCGCCGCCCCCATTGTCGTTCGGCCTTCCCGGCTCGCCGTCCGCGCGCCCGGCGCGCACGACGGCGAGTCGCCCCCTCGCCCCCGGAGACTCTTCGTCATGAACGCCTTCGACCTGACCGCCGCCGTCGCCGCCGCGACCGGCGAATCGATCCGCACGATCCGCGCCCGCGGGTTCACCCTCGCCGACCCCGCCTGCGCCGACCACGACCCCGAGCCCTACCAGGGCTCCGGCTACCTCGACTGGGACGACGTCGACCGCCAGCGCCGCCGCGACTCGGGCGCGTCCCGCGGCTGATCGCGCGACCTCCGACCTGGTTCGTCTGGTCTCCCCCCTCGCCCCTCGCTCCCGAGCTCTTATGCACATCCTGTTCATCAACAACGACGGCGCCGGGTTCGCCGACCGACTCGAACTTGCCGCCGGGACGACCGTCGCCGCGCTGTTTCAGCGGCAGGTCCCCGGCGGTCGGCCGAGCGACTACCTCGTCCGCGTCAATCGCCAGCCCGCCGCCGCCGACCAGGTCCTCCAGGAAGGGGACCGCGTCAGCTTCACCCCGACCAAGATCGAAGGGGCGTGACAAGCGCCGCGCCGCGGAGTTCTCTCGTTCCCCTTCGCCCCGAGGAGTTCCTTCATGAACGCGCCGCGCCGCCGCTTGCTCCGTACGGCCTGGGACGAGGCGTGCACGGTCGCCGCAGGGCTGGCCGCGCAGCGCCGTCCGCCCGCCCCGCCGACCTTGCCTCGCGCAGCCTGGGCCGAAGCGGAGCGGTGGGCGGAGCGACTCCAACTCGCCCTGCGCCGCGAGTGGCCCGCCGCCGCGCGCTACGCCGCCGCCCGGCTCGCCGATGCGCGGCGGACCTTG
Organism: Pirellulales bacterium; assembly: GCA_019636345.1. Taxonomy (NCBI): domain Bacteria; kingdom Pseudomonadati; phylum Planctomycetota; class Planctomycetia; order Pirellulales; species Pirellulales bacterium. The sequence continues at coordinate 137,795 of JAHBXQ010000009.1, forward strand.
TCGGACCAGCTCGCCGCATGGTCTGGGGAAGATCTCCTTTCGCTGCCGAGGCCGTCCCCCGGCGAGCTCGTTCGCGACCTGGCCGCTCTGCGCGAGGAATGGGACGAGGTCTTCCTGGACGGGGACGAGTTGGTCGTCGTCACCCCCCCCGTCGAGTTCGACGGGATTGCGCTCGGGCCGTTTCAAGTGCGACTCGACGTCGCGAACGTCGCCGCGCACGCGCTCCCCGTGCGGGTCGTCGCGCTCGAACCTCGCCCCGCGTGGTCCAACGCCGACGTCACCCACCCCCACGTGAGCAACGAGGGGCTGTGCGCCGGCGACGGGCTCGTCCCGCTCCGGCGGGCGCTCGCCGACGGCCGGCTCCTCGACGCGTTCACGATCGCCGCCCGCGTCCTGGCGACCTACAACCCCGGGAGCGCCTACGTCGCCCTCGCCGACTGGGACGGGGTCCCCTGCCGCGACTGCGCCGATCTCGTCGACCGCGACGACCTGCAGAGCTGCGGATCCTGCGGCGCCGAGCTCTGCTCGGCGTGCGGCGACCGATGCGGCGTCTGCCGAGACGTCGCCTGCGGCGCCTGTGCGGAGAGATGTCCCGCTTGCGACCGCCCCTGCTGCGCTTCCTGCCGCCGCGCGTGCGGCGGCTGTCACGCTTCCCTCTGCGAGGAGTGCCTCGATGAGCACGATCGTTGCCCCGCTTGCGTCGCCGCGTGCGACGACCCGGTCGATTCCGCCGCGCCTGCCGACGACGAGTCGGAGGAAATCGACGACGCGGACGCAACGGACGACGCTCCGCCCGGTGCGGAACCGCTCGCGGGGCCGACCGGTCCTCCGCTTCGCCCCTGACGCGTGGGCCAAGCTCGTCGCGCTCCGCGACTTCGGCCCGACCGAGATCGGGGCCTTCGGGATCGCCGCCGCCGCCGAGCCCCTCCTCGTGGTCGACGTCCGGCTCGTCCCCCAGCGGTGCGACGCCGCCCGGGTCGAGTTCGCCGACGAGGCGGTCGCCGATCTCTTCGATCGACTCGTCGACGCCGGACGGCGCCCGGAGGAGTTCGCCCGGATCTGGATCCACACCCATCCCGGGACCTCGGCGGCCCCGTCGGCGGTCGACGAAGCGACGTTCGAGCGGGTCTTCGGCCGCTGCGACTGGGCCGTCATGGCGATCCTCGCCCGGGGCGGGGCGACCTCGGCCCGGCTCCGCGTCCGCTCGGTCGTCCCGCTCGAGGTCGAACTGGCGACCGCGATCGACTTCGGCCGCCCGTTCGCCGCGAGCGATCCCGCCGCGTGGCGCGCCGAGTACGACGCGTGCGTCACGCCCCTCTCGTCGTTCCCCGATCCGTGGGACGCGTGGGAGGACTGGCGCTGGCGCCCGGCGCGGGAGGAGGCGCACGATGTCGAACGGTTCGCCTGACCGCTTCGTCCGCCAGCGCGACCTCGTTCCGCAGGATCGCCTCGCGGAGCTGGCCGTGAGCGTGATCGGCTGCGGGGCGATCGGCCGCCAGGTCGCCCTCCAGCTGGCGGCCCTCGGCTGCCGGCGGTTGCAGCTCGTCGACTTCGACCGGGTCGACGCGACGAACGTGACGACCCAGGGCTGGCGCGCCGCCGACGTCGGGCGCCTCAAGGTCGCAGCCCTCGCCGCCGACGTCGCGGCCCTCGACCCGGCCGTCGACCTCGTCCTCGTCCCGACCCGCTGGCGGCCGCGGGTCCCGCTCGGGGACGTCGCCTTCGCGGGCGTCGACGCGATCTCGACCCGCGCGGCGCTGTGGCGCGGCGGGGGGGACGCCGTCCCCTTGTGGTTCGACGGCCGGATGCGGGGCGAGACCCTGCGGATCCTCGCCGCCTACGACGCGCCGACCCGCGCTCATTACGCGACGACCCTGTTCCCGCAGCGCGAGGCCCAGGCCGGGGCCTGCACGAGCCGCAGCACGCTCTACGCCGCGAGCGTCGCCGCGGGGCTCCTCGTCGCCCAGTTCGCCAAACGCCTCCGCGGCGTCCCCGTCGCCGCCGACTTGGTCCTCAATCTCCTCGCCGACGAGCTCGCGCCGCTCGCTTGAGCCTGTGCCGGTCGCTCGCGCTGCGTCCTGGAGGCACGGCGCGGGCGACCAAGGCGTTTGCAGGAGTGCAAAAACAGGGGGCTTTCCTTTAGATATCGGAGGAACATGCCAACCCATTCCGACCGCACCAAGGCACGGGCATTGGCAACGGGCCGCTCGCCGGGAAGTTGTCCGAATCGACGAGTCGCTCCGCGGCGTGCTCCAGCCGGACGAACGTCGTGCAGTGTCACCGTGCAGTTTGAGATTACGGCCGAGTTGCGCTTTCTTGACGCTCGCCGAACCGCATGCGGACGGCGCTGCTTCACTCAATGCTCGGTTCTCGTTTCAGATCTGGCTTGGGCGGCGACAATTGGACGGGCTGTTTCTGGGTGGTCGAAGTCGGTTTCAGGCCTGAGATCGTCGAGGATTCTAGGCGGCGCGAACTTGTGCACCCTACGGTTCGGAACGAATCTCTGTCCGCTCGCCGTGACGCAACCATTTGATGCGGCTTGTCAGCCCGGCATCGGCGAACTCGTTGCGGTAGCTCTCCAACGATTCGCGAAAGTGGGACCAGATGGATTGCTCGTAGTGAATCGGAACGATTGTCCTGGGATTCAATACGGTCGCATACTTAGCCGCCTGGCGCCCGGTCATTGTCAGTTTCACAAATGAGGGCCAGGGAGGCCAAAAGTGGACCCCTCCCAGATGCAACACGGCGACGTCCACGTCGAATCGCTTGGCGATGCGACGCAGACCTCCGAACCAGACGGTGTCGCCTGAAATGTAGAGCGCCCCGCTGGTTTGGGCAGGCCACTGCAGCACGAAGCCCACGACATGGCGCGATCCGGGAAGCCAGCGCGGCCCGTGCCTAGCGGGGACCGCGGTGATCGTAATCGCGACGCCGTCGTGTCCGGTGACTGTTGTCGACTCCCAGACGGCCAGTCGAGTTGCGCGTTCGCCGGCCCGCTGTGAACTCTTGCGGCCCGTGATTACCTGCGGGACTCGCGAGATCAGTTCGCCCCCCCGGGCGTCGAGATTGTCGAAGTGATGGGCGTGACTTAGCAGAGCAACGTCGATCGCCGGCAATTGTTCCAAGTCAATCGCTGGCCCCACGTAGCGTGTGGCATACGCCGCGGGGCCCAAGCGATAACGAACTTGTCCTTGGTCGAAGACGGGGTCGGTCACGATCCTCGTCGAGCCGATCTCCAGCAGCAGGCAGGCCGTCGAAAGATGAGTGGCGTGAATGTTCATGCACGGCTTGGTCGACGAGTTGCGAGCGACTTCATTTGTTCCGTCGCAGGACGAGTTTGTCGGGCGTCACTTCGACGACGAACCAGGAGCGCGTTCCGGCAGGAAGATCGACGGCCAGCGTGCGGTCTTCCAGCGCCCAAGCCCCGTCTTGCTGAACTCCGCGATCATCGGGTCCGGGGTGTTTGCCCCCCACTTCGCCGGCAGGTTGCAGATCCAATTCCTCTCGTCCTCGCGAGGGGGGGAACTTGTGCGTTGCCGGGCGATAGACGCGCAAGGAGCCCTCGTCCTCCTCATGGGAATGAATCCAATGTCGGCACATGAGTTTCCGCTCGATCGCCTCGGACATGCGACTCTCTTAACTCACCAGGCTCTTGCGCGGCCCGTCCAGCGTCATTCGCATGCGGGCGACTTGGCCTGTGGTAAACATAAACATGGCGTCGTCGTCCACGTAGTCCATGTAATTCATAAACATGTCTCCGTGCGGGCCGTTGTGGCAAGAAACGTGCGGAAACGTCGGCTTTCCGTAGTTCGGCGTCACGGCATTGGGCGTGTCCGCCACGAGGTCGGTTCCGCTGCAATCCTCGGTGTCCCCCCAGATATGCCGCAGATTCAGATAGTGTCCGATCTCGTGCGTCGTCGTGCGGCCCTTGTTGAACGGCGCTCGGGCGGTCCCCTTGGTGCCGAACGCGGTCGAGAGAATCACGACGCCGTCGGTCGCCTTGGGACCGCCGGGGAATTGCGCATATCCGAGCAAGCCCCCTCGCAACTGACAGACCCAGATATTGAGATACTTGTTCGTCGGCCAAGCGTCGATCCCGCCGCGTTGAGTGAACTTGACGTTATCATCGTCGCCAAACCCGTCGGTGGAAGTGCTGGTGCGCGTAATCCCCGTGGTCGCTTTGCCGGATGGATCCTTGGTCGCTAGCGAAAACTCAACCATCGCATCGGACGTCAGCCCCTTCCAAACGGGGGGAGTCTTGCTGCGATCTGAGTTCTTAGCGCGAAAGTCCTTGTTGAGTACGTCAATTTGGCTCTTGATTTGAGCGTCGGAGATATTCTCCGCCGCGCTGCGAAACACGACGTGGACGACCACCGTGATCTTGTAGGGCGAAGTCCGAGCGGCCATCGGCGCCATCAGTCGCGAGCGCATCGCGCTCTCAATCTCCACCTGCTCTTTACGGAACCCCGGGTGCGATTCGAGGAGCCATTGATGCACCTGCATCGTGCCGCACATGCGTCGCTTGGGCGGTTGTTCGGCTGATTTCCCTTTTACGGCTGTTTTCTTCTTCTTGGCCATGGGGCGCAAGCAACCTATTCACGAGGTGGTTGGCGGACCGCGGTGGTCGGATCGTTCCGATCGGTGCGCCAAGGAGGATGGGAAAAATGGATTACAAAGTCGCCGTTGTAGGACGCGACTGCTTCGGAGAACTCGATCCGTCCAATGCGAGTCCATTTCTGAAATCGCCATCGCGTGGCGATGAGACCGCGGCGAGTTCCTTCGTCTGCGACCTCGATGTGAAACGTCAACCGCCGGCCCGTCGGGTTCGGATCGCCGCGGTCGTACAAATGAGCCAGGATTTCGTCGCGGAAATCCAACTCGTCCCCCATGATCCGCGGTTGGTCGTCGGCCACGATCAACCGCATGAACGCAGGAGTTCGCGTCGCCGACGCAGGTCGGTCCGCCGGGTCCAACTCCGCGATCGCATGAAGTTGCCGAATCGCCGCCTCGCGATCGACTCTTTTGAACAACAGGCCGGTAATTAACAGAATTGGCGTGCCCCATCCGCGCCGCCAGGGCGTCACGTCCGGGGCGTTGCGCAATTCGGCGTCGTTGACGTACAGCGTCCGCACGCCGCCAATGTCCTCCTGCGTAATGAAATTGGCCGTACGCAGCGGCTCAGCGTGTTCGGGATCATCCGTGGGGAAGAGTTTGCCGACCATCGACAAGGAACGAATCCGTCCGCGTCGCGTCTCGTTGCAGCAGGTGGAGTAGCGGCTGATGACAAGCGCCTCCATTCCCTGGCGGAAATATCCGGTGTAGTCGCTGGGGGCGTCGATGATCCAGCGACCGCACAGGCAGACGGCGTTGGGGTGCAGTAGACGACGATAACCGCGACCATCGGGTCCCCAGCGCAGATCGGCCCGTGAGTCGACGGTCCTCTGGGCGGCGCGGCTAAACTGCCAGGGAAGTCCTCCCGGCCAGAGCCCGCGGACGATGCGCCCCAGGGTGACGCCGTAATTCGGCAGCGGCGCCTCGCCGTCGGCGCCCCAGGTCTCGTAGTAGGCGTTTCGGAACAGCGCCGCCCTCACGTCGGCGTACCGCGAACCGCGATACGCCGCGTCTTCGCCAGTCAGGCCTTGCGGACCTAAGTAAGTCGAATCGAACTGCATAGCTGGCTACAAATAGCGGCGACGAAGTTTGCGGCGATGATACCAACGAGCGAAGAACCAATGCGTCCAGAGCCAAAACAGAAAAATCGCCGTCGCGATCAGCAGCAGCTTGACGACGCTGGCCCGGGAGAGACGCCGGGGCGGTTTCTGCGGCGATTCCGGGTTTGGGCCGCGCAGATAGGGAAACGTCGCAGAAAACGCTTTTTCCTCCTCGACGATTCCGTCATTCGTTTTCTGCCGCGGCCACTGGTACTTTTCGTCCTGAAACGAAAGCTCGTACAGCAGCGTGTCGCCATGCTGGGCGAGGATCGCGGCGACATCGTCGGTGACCAAGCGTCCGTTGGGAAAACCGACGCGATATTTCGTCGTGAGGCACATCACGTCGGGTTCGTAGTCCCATTTGCGATATGCGTAGTAGGAGGCGAAATTCAATCGCAACAGAATGTCTCGCATGAGGCCCGGATTTCGCCTGGCGTCGGTGATCGCTTCGACGTGCTTGCTGGGATGCAGAGGATTGAGCAGATCGAACCGCGGATTCTGTGTTCTTAACGAGCGGCCGACGTGATCAACTTGCGTGTCGCCTTTGTGGGACGTGGCCCAGATCACGAATTCGTTGTTGTCGCTCGGAAATTCGCTCATGGGAATGCGAATCGCCATGGCGACGACGTTCGTGTCAAAGAATGTGGGGAAAATGAAGGGATCGTCGTAGATCCCGGCAATCCTTTCGCCGACAAACGTCGCTTCGTTTTCGCAGATAAACGTTCCGGTCGTCGGAGAATTCCCGGGGCCGTAACGTTTCGGATAGCCGGGACGAAGGGAACCGTCGTTGTTCAGGCGAAACGCAAAGTCAAGGTCTTCCTTGATAGCGTTCGGTTCCGCGACTCGCCCGCCGTACCTGACGAACGCCTCGACGAGCGAAATGCGTTCCTCGACGTGATCTCCTGGCATCGAATCGCTTGCCGGAGCCGGAGCGGGGGACGTCGCGGCGAACGCCGCTTCGTTCGGGTACTCAATGTCGCTGCTGGCGTCGACGTGAATCCGATATTCATAAGGCGATAACTCCAGCGTCCCGGAATCGGTTAACTGTCGACGCACGCATAGTATGAACACGAGCGAGTCGATTTGACCTTGCTCGTCGCTAGTGAGCTCTTCGCGCACAGAATCGGCCAGCGTGTCGTGAAGCGGAAGATTGGCCGTGCGAGCGAAGGGGAACGCGGGCGTGCCGTCCTGGAGGACGGGGAATACGAACAAATCCGTGATGGCGCCCTCTTGGCGCAGCAGGTAGAGCGGGTCGATCGGGTCGGCATGGTCCGAGGCGCTCGCGGTCGTCGTCAGGACCGCCGCAACGAGAGCGCCTGCGAGCGAGACACTCGCTGCGCAACTGCCGCCGAGCGTCGCCCGTCGCGACGACTTCCCAACACGCCGTTGATTCATGGGGCCCCCGATTCGCTGAGCGGCAAAGGGATGTTCCAAAACCAGTCGCCTGACAAGACTTCCGATCCTTCGTGCTCGCCAAGTTTGCGATAGCTTTCCCATTGGGCCTCGTTGAACGATTGATCGCTAGTGGACTCGTGCGGAAAGTCCGGCGAGCCGAGGCGGTAGTTCTGCACGTCGTCCGGCTCGTCACCGGTGACCGAGGCCTTGATCAACATCAGCAGCGACCGTCGCGAACCGGGAATCGACGGATAATGGACCCAGCACAGCGCCGCGTGTTTTGCGGACGGCTTGACTGGGCGCCCCAGGGCGTCAACGGGGGGTTTAAGCTCTTCAACCGTGCCGAGCCGAGCGCGCACCTCGGCGGGAATCGCCCCGTTCCGCGCCAGGTCATTCAATTCGACTACGGTGAGCGACACGATGCGGGCTTGAAAATCGATCCGCGCCTTGCGCACGAGCTCGGCGAAGTCGCCGAAGCCGTAACGCGGATCGGCGGTCCCATCGCAGACGATGATCCGGGGGACGCGCCGCCGAACGAGTTCGTAGACGGCCAAGTTCTCGAAAAAGCCGCCGTCCGAAAGATGCCAGAATCGCTCCCAAGGGCCTGGGTACCGGGCGACCCATTCGGCGAGCAGCAAGGCCTGCGTCGCAAAATACCGCGGAACGAGATACAAGGCTCGGCGAACGAAGTTCAAAGGAGGCCATCCCCAACGATCAGCGGCCGAGATGCCGCTGTCCCACCAGTACCCGGTGCGCATGTTGAGCATGCCCATCAGCAGCGCGATTCCCAAGCTGGTCGTCTGACCCCGCCCGGGATCGAACGCGGCTCCGGAGATCCCCATCCACTGTCTCAGGGAGAGCATCTCCGCACAGTCGGCGGGCCGATCCAATCGATCGACCAGGGGATGAATGCACCCTGGTTTCAGGCCGATCGGGTGCAGCCCCGTGGGGACCTTGCGGGCCCCGCTCTTATCTGTCACAGCGGTCCTGGTCCAGCGGCTGTGCCAGTGCTCGCCGATCGAAACACCCAGGCAGCTGACCGCCATGTTCAGGCCCTGCCGGTCTCGTTTTCTCAGCAGCGAGCCGAAGTCGAGCGTTTGATTGATCGTCACGTTAATCAGGTGCAATGGCCCCGACGCTTCGTGCGGGCGATAGTCGCGGATCGAGGCGACGTCGTCGCCGGGGATGACTTCCGTGATATTGATTCCGCTGGGCCGATGGCGGGCCGGGTTGGACGCCCCCAGGTAGGCCCGGGCCAGCCGCGCTGAATACGTTTGGGCTAGCGATGAACGATTGACGAACGACACGGCGCCAGGAAAGGCGAGAACAACTGTCAATACGAGCGTAAAGATCGTCGCGCCCACTCCGATCCACAGGCGTTGCCCCCCTTGAAAGAGTGCATGTGAGGCGAACGAGTAGAGCACCAACGGCAAAGTAAACAGGACGATGGCCAGCAGGCCCGCCGTCATTCCTTGCTTCAACACGCCTCTAATCGAGTTTAACGGGCCATCGGCTTCCTCTTCGCGCAGGAACGAAGCCAACCATCGCGCCACCGGCACCGCCGCCATGATCGCGGCGCCCAGGGAAGCGAACGCTTTGGCGTAGGGGAAATTGGCTTCCAGCTTCCACTGTTGCAGCCCATGAGCGAGCGTATCGATGAAGGCGAATCCCAGCGCGCCTCCGGCGAGGGCCAGCGCCAAGCCCAAGTCGTATGTCAGGTAATTGCGGGTTCGTAAACGCTGCGTTTCGATTCCCCCCGTGCCGATCGCTTCCTCGCGATCGCGGCCGCGGTTCCACGCCCATTCCACATGGAAGACGGAAGCCAGCAGGGCGATTCCCAGAACGAGCGACTCGAGGCGCAGGCCATCGTAGACCCCCGCGTACAGCAAGACTCCCGAAATTAGGAAGAGGATCAGCAACGGCGACAATTTGAACGATTCGTGTTCGTCCTGGGAGACGATCCAATAGCCCACGATCTTCGGCAGGACGAGGAACAGCAGTAGGAACTCGAACAGGATGAACCACGGGCTGAACCAAGGTCCCAGGAAGGTCTCGACGAGGTGTCCGACCGGCATCTCGCCGGCGTGGATCAGGCCCGCCGCCCCCACCGCCTTGTCGAACACGCCGAAACGTACGGCGTTCGCCAGCCCGAATAACGTGAACAGTGCCAGCCCGACGACTAGGTGTATGCTCAACAGGTTGCGCACGAACACGGCCGCGTTCAGACGACCGTCGCCCGAGCCTGTGGGGGTGACGTAGTTGCCGTGACTGCGGAGCCATTCAATTGCCGGCGAGTCCGGAGCGGTCAAGGCGCGCTCGACCAATTCCGCGGGCGCAGCCGACTGGAGTTGAGCCTTGGCGTGCACGACGTTCGGTCGCAGCCGATCGTAACAGCGCCCCAGAAACGAGCCGATGTAGCCGCCCCCCGACGCGGTCGACAGAAAATCGAATCGTCGCAACAACCCGCTGCGCGCCGCGCTTTGCAGGACGCCCAGGGCGAACGTGGCGCTGCGGATGCCGCCCCCCGAGAGGGCGAGCCCTGTGACGTCCGGACTCCACTGTCCTGCGTCGTCGAGGACGGTCGCAGAGACCTCCTTGGTGGACGAGGGTGCGTCTTGAGGCTCGACATTTTGCTCGCCGTCGGCTGCGCTCTGGACCTCTGAGGCGCCAGCGGCGACGTTGCTGGAGACCGTCGCCGGCAGAGAGGCGCGACGTAGATCGACGGCGCTGGCTTCGTACTGACGGAACTCTCGAGGATAGCTCCGGGAGTCGTCTCCCTGTGCTGCGGCGGCGTCTTCCAAAATCACGTCCGCGGCCTTCTCGCTGGCCATGTAGACGTTAGCGACGATGAAATAGCCAGGGATTTTCGGGAAGATCGAGGCGTCGACGACGCGAAGGTTATCCACGCCGCGCACGCGAAACCGGCTGTCGAGGACGGCATACTGGTCGCCGTCGGGCCCCATTCGACACGTACCGCAGGCGTGATGCCCCCAGGCATCGCGGCGAATCCATTGGTTGACGGCCGCCTCGCCGGTGAAGGCGTTGCCCGGATGGATCTCTTGTTCTACGACCGAACCTGACGACTTGATGATTCGTCGTACGAAATCAACGCCGTGGATCAGCGCGTGGACGTCGGGGTCGGACGAGCTGTCGGCAAACGGCGCCGGGGCGCCGGTACGGTCCAGGCCGGTGCCGAAGTAGCGAAAATTGATCAGCGGCGTATCGCGAGGATCGGTGCTGCGGAGTTTGACGTATCCCTCCCGATTGCGCGTGTGCGATTTGAGGATGACCCAGGTAAACAAATTGTGACGATCGACGCGCGAATAGCCGACGCTGTAGCCACGGAACGCCGATGGGATGCCGAAGATAAACAGATCGGGCTGCGGCAACTCGGGCCGCGAGCGTTTGAAGATCCCCAGCACGGCCCCGTTGCTCGTATAGAGCCCCGTCCCTTCCTCTCGCCATTGGCGAAGATGGCGGTCTGGGGCCTGCGGATCGTCAGGAACTGTGAAGGTGGCCCCGTCGAGCAACGTAAAATCATTGCGCATTTGGCTGACGACGGAGACCTCGTACCGATCTTGCAGATTCTTGCCGACTCCTGGCGACGGTACGCGACACGGGATGCACGGCGGCTTCGTCTTTGACGAACGCTTGGCGGTTTTGGCGTCCCCGATTCTCGCCAGTTCGGCGGGGTCGCCAATACCCGAGAGCATGAGCAGTTGGGGCGTATTGAACGAACCGCCGCAGAGAATCACCTCGCCCCCCGAGGCGACCTGGACCGATTCCTCCGGAATGTCCTCCGGGTTCGGGCTGACGTGGGCTCGGTAGAGACGCTTGCCCCGTTGGAATTTGACCCCGATGGCTTGTTTCCCTTTGAGGATCACCTCGGTCACTAGGCAGTCCGTCCAGATCGTCAAGTTGTCGGGATGGAGCGCCAGTGTTTCTAGCAGCAGTTCGCGAGGACTGCTGCGACGCCCCCGCATGGCGTACGGGGTCGCTCGGTTCTGGTGGACCGTCGTCCGATCGCCGTGAACAGCCAGCGGAATCAACACGACTCCCTCGGGGCTGTTGGCCTGAGTCTCGGAGTGATTGGGATCCAGCGACTGCCATGCGCGGCCTTTGAGAAAAGCCCTGACCATCGACCACGCATTGTCGAGTCCGGCGCGCTTGGATTCCCACAGCGCCGCCTTCAGCATTTTTACCAACTGCCGATCCTGTAGGCCGATCCCGAGGTCCGTGAAGGAGGTGTGCAGCCAGCCGCGAAACCCGTGGGCGCCTCTGGCGGGATCGGGGCGATATCCGAACAGATACTTGACGCTGTTTTTGACGTATCGCCATGCCTTGCCGAACGGGCCTCGGCGGGTGAGATCCGGAACGGGGAGGTATTCGTTGCACTCGAGCCGTTGGAAGTAGCTGCGCATCGGGCCGCTGGCCCACGAGGGGTCGTCGAGAAACGACGCCAGATCGTCCCAATCCGACTCGGGGCCGGCGATCGTGATCATGGCATTGTGGATCGTGCAGCCGCCGATGCCGGCGGCCCGGGGGTAGAAGATCCCTTCGTGAGCGGCGTCTTCGCCCGCATTACTGTCCGCGGAGTGCCACTTGGGGTCCTCGGGGATGCCGTCCGGGAGCCGTCCTCCGTGGCGTACATAGTGATCGACGAAGAATCGCCAGGAGAGATCCGGGTGTTCGGAGGAGGCGCCGTGCAACAAAGGCGCGCGTGAGACTTCGTTGCCGGCGTCAAGCGGACCTTGCTGCGTATGATTGGCGCCCGCTTCGAGGACGAGCACCTTCTTATTGGCCCGCGCGAGTCGCGACGCCAACGGCGCCCCGCCAGCGCCTGAACCCACAATGATGTAGTCGTACATGTCTGGATTCTCTTGTTGGGCGCGGTTCATGGTCGAGAATCACAAGGTCTTGAGCAATTCGACGAGTCCGTTCTTGTCCTCGTCGGTCATGGAATCGAACCAAGGGAAGTAGTGCCCTTTGTCCATGACGAAGTCGGGGCACTTATTGACGTCCATCAGCGCCGGCGCGATCTTTTCTCTCATCAGTTTCCTGGCAGCGACAGCGTCGAGGTGGCGCGATTTGATTTCCGCCAAGCCGTTGACGAGCGCGGAGATCGCGGCTTTCTGCTGGGCCGGTTCGGCCTCCGGGTTGAAATTCGCCAGCAGATTGACCGGCGTCCCCGCGGGAATGGGGCCGATGCGCACGTCACCCAATTTGCCGGCGTTGAAGTAGATGACCAATCCCCCGAACACCCCGAATAGCAAGAGGACGTAACCGGCGCGTCGGACGTACCGGCGACTTAGCGGCAGCCAAAGTGCAAGACTTACTGCCGACAAAGCCACAACTGGCAGGAGCCAGGGCTGGACATGGCGCAACCAGTCGACATGCCGAGGTTGCGGGCCATCTTGCACGATCCACAGGACGACCGCCGTCAAAACCGTGGCGGCTAGAAACAGATAAGCAAGCAGCTTCCTGCTGGCGCCCCGCTTGCTTGTCAGCAGCACGACGAAGGCGCCGACGATCAAGATCGTGCTGGGCAACCACATGGGTTGCACGCCATGGAGCCAACGGAATCCAGGAACCTTGTAAAGATTGGAGGCGAGATAAAATCGGTGGGCGAGATAGGGAACTCGCTCCGAATCGATCGTCAGGTACGATTCCTGCGTCGTTCGCCAGATTAGACCGTGGTCGCGGCGCAGTCGTTCCGCCGTGGCGCCGTTGTAACTGCTGCTGGTCAGTCGTCGCTGGGGCCAGAGCAGTTTTCGAATCGCGTCGTCGTACGCTTCTAAGCGGCCATTGACCGAGGGGTCGCCGTTGAAGAGTCCGAGGCTATTGTTATGCAAGAACGGGGCGGTCGCCCAAATCGACATCAGCGTCGGCACGCGGTAGTATCCGGGGCCCCCGCCGCCGTCAGGCTTTTTCGTGTTGGGATTGATATGCCGCGGCGTAAACATGTCCATCCCGCCCTGCTTGCCCAGGTACGGGTTGAAGTATTCGATGCCCCCCGGCGACGGCAACGCACGAAAGCTTTCCGAGGCGAAATCCTCCCACATATGTCCCGTCATCCCGTTGGTCGCCATCGCGCGGGCGGCGTTGGTCTTCACGAGGTTGATCGGGATGCGGTAGTCGGTCGACAGGTAATTCTCGGTCCAAAACGTCGGCTCGTTGACGATTCGCTCGGCCCACTGGCGATATTCAGGATCGTTGAGCCATTGCGCCGGATCGTGTTCCCAAAGCTCGCCGATATTCGCGGCCTTCATGCGAGATCGCAGTCGCCGATCCGCCAGCCGTTGCGTCGGACCGGATTGCTCGTCCGCTGAGCCCTCGCCGCCTGCTCTTGCATGCGACTCGTACGTTACGGCGGCGGCGTTTTGGCCGGGCGGTACTGCGGACGAGTCGAAATCGGGGATCAACGACAAGGTGCTTTCCGGCTGGATGCTGGAGTGGCAGACGATGCAGTTTCTGGCGAAGGCCTCTCGCCCCCTTGCTAATTGCGTCGTATCGACGCGGCGCGCCTTTTCCGCGGCCAACAGTTCGTTGAAGTCGGTCTGTTGCTGCCTAGCTTGGTCTCGCAGTTTATCGAGATCCGCCGGACCGATCGGTTTGAGTCGAGCCTGGGCGCCCTCGGTTGCAAGCAGCGGCATCGCCGGCGTGATCCTCAGAAAATAATCTCTCAGCCCCGGCACGCGGCGTTCGGTCGCGTTCCAGTACACCGACGACTCTTCGCAATCCGCCAAGCGGAACGGCCGTTGCGGAGTAAATCCAACCACGACCTGATGCAGTTTGTTCCATTGCTCCCAGTAGCTGCCGATGTTGAGGTAGACGCGGGCCAGGGCGCCCCATGTCCCGATCGAGTCCGACCCGTCGAGCAGAATTCGCGGCACGCTCCGCGGATCGTCGTTAGAACGCCGAATGCGATCGAGGATGCCGAGCTTTTCCGCCAGCGAGACGATCGCATCGGGCACGACGTCCTCGCAGTCGCCTGGGCGACCGGGATTGGGAGTCTTCCACAACGACGGGAGATGTTTGCTGCGGGACGAAAGGTCTTCCGACGGGTTGAACAGCGAGACAACGGCTCGTTGCCGGAGGCCGAAGACGGCGTTCATCGAATTGGGGTTATTGATGTTGTCCGAGGCGATCAAGGACGTGTCGATCGTGCCGCGAGGTTGGCTCTCGAGCAGATGGTAGACGAAGTGTTCCGGTTTCAATTGATTGCCCACAGTGGCGCGCATGCTCAGATACTGCGCACCGATATTGCCGGAGAGATCCGACCAGCGCGGATTCACGACGTCCCGCGGAGGCATGAGCGGGTGAAACGAAGCGTGGCAGAACGCACAACTCATCCCGACTCGATAGGGCCGAATCAGATTCGGATCGTTGTAGTAGGTGCGATCGCTGAAGTATCGCTCTGGGTCCCAGCGTTCTTGCGCGGCCGCGTCAAAGTAGGGATTGGGAAAGAGCCGCAAGCCGATCACGCCGCTGGAGAGACCGTACAAATCAGGGGGCGGGACCGTGCCGTCGAGTTCCGCGTATGATTCTGAACTGGCCAGATGCACGTCGCTCCGCACGTGTCCTGCGCCGTCACCGGCGGAGGCGCCGTCATGCTGGGCGGAATCGTCCGCTTGCTCAGCGAGATAGCTCGACGGATAGCGATAGTCCTCGTTTCTGAAGGCCCCTGGATTGCCGACGTAGAGGCCCGACCCGTTATATTCGCCAGAGGCGGTTTTGCGTCGCAATCCGACTTGCGACTTGTCGCGTCCAGCGGCGATCTTGGCAAAGGTCTGCGTGACGAACGCTCGGCGCCACTGTCGGACGGCATCGTCGGCCGGCAAATCGAGCCAGAGGCCGAACTCGTCGGGATTGGGGCGTCGGGCTTGCTCCATGTCAGGCTCGTTGATCAGCCCGTCCGACTCGAACCGTTGATTTCTGCGGCGCGAATCGACCAGCTTGAGCAGATCGATGAATCCGAGGCTGTCAGTGCAGAGCCAATCCCAGAATCCTTCGTTGCCGGCGCACCATACCATCCACGTATTTCGGCCGATTCGCTCCGAGGCATTCAACGCGGGCGCTATGGCTTTACGGTCCGAACTGAGCGGCGACCCGTTCGGTCTTTCATCCTGTTTGTCGAGCAGAACGTCGGGCCAAACGAACTGGTTTTCAGGATCCTCTGCCACGCACAGGGAATCCATCCCCTTAAAGAAATCGGGCACATGAAGTTGCTCAGCTTCGCCAGCGCAGGGCGGCTGGTAGGGGTCGCCCGTACCCTGAGCGTGCCAACTCTTGGGACGATCGCGATCGTAAGTCGTGCGGACCTTGCCATAGCTGTAATGGGCGGCCGCTTCTGCATTAGAGATCTGCTCGGCGACGGCCCGCTTCTTGGCATCGTCAGTCTGCGCTTCTGGTTCCTTTGACGGCGAACAGCCGGCGGCGATCGCCAGCGACAGCGATACGCTGCCGATCAAGGCGGGATGCAGTCTCATGTGCAGACTCCCTCGCAAACGTGAGGAGATCGCAAGTCTTGTAACTCGTGCTCGGCAAGTGCGGAAGGTCCAGCAACAACGAGATATGATTCAAGTCGAGAGAAGCTCGAATTGCTCGTCGAACTGGGGGAGAGTCGGGTCCATGCGGGCTTTCTACGTGTTGTCGGACCAATCGAGACGCTTCAAATCAGTCGATTGTCAATCCAGCATCCGCTTCAACCTAGCGGACATCGCAGGGGGGCGGTACGGCTTACGCTTCGTTGACGAGACAACGCGTCTCGAATGCGACTGCTTCCCGGAGAGGCGTCGTCGGACCTCTGGGTTCAGGACCGCGTGGTAGGCGATCTCGTCCGCAACGTCGCGGACCTCAATCGTGAGCTGCGATTCATTGACGTTCATCGCATTGGCCAACGCAGCGCGAATGCGTGCTGGGTCGTCGTTGGGGAACAGGGCGACGATGTCGTCCACTTGGCTCAGCCGTCGCGCCGTGGGATTAGCGTTCAGGGCGCTCATGCCTCCCGCCGCAACGGAACTGGGCAAAGCGGCGCGCAGCAGCTTGTCGACGTTCAGCAGGCCCGGTCCGTAGTTGCTCGCGTCCCAACCGTTTGGGGCGTCGAATCCTTTCGACACGAGCACTTCCTTGAAGGCCGCCGCCAGGCCTCCCATTCCGAACCGGTTGATCAAGGCGGCGCGACCGTGGTGCGCCAGCCAGAGGGCGGCGGCGCCGGCCGTGATGGCGGTCGCAAAAGACGTGCCCGATCCTGGGGCGACCGTGAACCCGGTCGTCGACGCCTGGGCGCGCCACACGGATTCCCCGGGGGCCGTGATGTCCACTTGGGCGCCAGAAGCCGAATCCGCCCAGACTTGCTTACTGCAATTGCAAGCGGCGACCGCGATGACTTCATCGAGTTTCGCAGGGTACACCACGAACGGCCAAACATTGCCCGCCGCGGCGACGATGATCACCCCTCGTTCGATCGCATACTGGACCGACCGGTGCAAGAATCGCGAGTAAAGCGGCCCCCCCAGGCTGATCGAGAGGACGTGGTGCCCTTCGTCCGCGGCAAAGCGAATCGCTTCGGCCAGCTTGGCGAACGAGAACAATACGACGCTGGTGGTGATTCGCAGCGGCACTAGCTCCGCCAGCGGCGCCACGCCGGTCACGGCGCGACCCGGGCCGACGGAACTCATGATCACGCTGCCGGTGCCGGTGCCGTGACCGGGGGAAAAGCCGCTGAGAGTGTCGCGTGGGTCGAGATCGCCTTCCTCGAAATCTCGACCCCGGCTGACCAGGACGCGGGCGGCGTCGAGCTCGGGATGATCGGTGTAACCCGTGTCGGGGTGCCCGACGATAATTCCCTGACCGCGCGATTTGCCGCCGGGGGGACGAGGCGCATCCCAGGCGGCGGCGACTCGGCAGAACGCGAGCGCCCAATCAGGCGCCGCAGAGCAGGACAGATCCGAGTCCTCACCGCCTGAGGAGGAAGACGACGATCGCGAAACCGTCGCAAACTCGGGCCGCATCATCTGAGGCATTTCATCGGGGAGAAGAAGCGAAGGCTCGCAATCCTCGACCAGCCGATGTTGGCGAAGGCGATACGCCAAGTCAAACGCCTGCGCAACAGTCGGGTTGCTTTTGTCAGCGGGGCGACGAACGCTCACGTCCCGCGACTCACGACCCATTAACGCGACGATCCAGTCGCCGGGAAGTTCCTGTCGAACGATCTTGCGGGCCAGACTCAGCGTCTCGACGGGACTGATACCTGGAACGCCGACCCGGACTACCAAGCCATCGGACCTGGCCATCGCCGAAAATCGCGTGGGGGTCGGCTGTCTGGCAGCCAAACGATTGGCGGTACGCGAGCGTCGAGTTGATCGTTTGCGTGCCATGAACCGCGAACCAGTAACGGAAACGGATGACTACTTCAGCACGCGCAGAACAGACTCCAAAGTGAAACGCGGATGCGAACTCTACTCAGGAACTCGCAATCCTCAGACGACAAACACAGCTCTACAACCTCACCGAAGATATCGCGTTCATCCAATCTTGCAAGGTTTTGTTGGATGAATTCGCTACGAATTCACCTGCTGACGGCCCTGGCGACAGTGAACTAGAAGGATTAACCCTAGGATTTCCATGACTATTTGACGGTCATCCGCTTGGCCGCGTTAGGCAGGGCCAACGCACACTAACTTCCTTTACGGACAAGGAGTTGCATCAAGAAGTCGGGGCTCCCTCCGGCCCTGCGTCGTTTCATGAGTTGGGTTTGCTTGCCGGGATGCTGCTTGACGTGTCCTGGTTCATCGTGAACTGGAATTCCGGTCTTGGGGCGTTAGCGGGTCGAAATCGCGAATTGATGTTTAGGTTCCGATGGGCTGAAGTGGACGCCAAGACCTGGACAGCTTAATAAGGTGGCGAACACCCTTTCCGGGGGTGACGCCTATCTGGAGGTTTGGAACGCTTCGAGGAAGCGGCGGAGTTTCGAGTCGTCATTCAAGGCGAGGGTGGCGCTGTCGGGCTGTCGCGGGAACTAAACGACGTCTCAGTTAGCGAGCAAGTACGAGGTCCACGCCGGCCAAGTGACGGCGTGTAAGAAACAGTTGTTCTCGGGAGCGGCGGGCCAGTTCGAGGACCGGCCAGGACGGAAGCCGGACGAGGCCTCGACGGACGAACAGGAGTCGTACGAGCAGATCGGCCCGCTAAGTACGGGCTGTTCGTCGGACATCGGAAGTATGGATGACGGCTTCTCAAGTCCCCAGCTTCTGAGTCGCGCTGAACGGCTCCTGTTCAAGGCAATCTTCCGCATGGTGCCCACCCCCCCCATTTCGCCAAGCTTGCTGCGACGCAGCTGATGTCTCTGATCTCGTCGTTCGGTTCCCGGCCGTCCGACCAACAATAGGCACCCACTGTGAAGTTCGGGTGAAGCCGAAGCCTAGTGCTTTGTCACACGAGTGTTTTGGGATTCACGTTTGCCTAAGCCATTAGATGCCAGGGACTTCCGATTTGCCAGCACTCCAAAATCCTGCTGTGACGGAGCACTAGCTCGCTGTGGCGACCGATCGCCGTGCGAAATCATAGAGTGAACACACCCAACACTCCCGATCGGACGTGGAAAGCCCCCTATCCCCGACGACCGCAGTAGAGGACGCGGGGGGAGGTCCGACGCAGTCGGGACGATACGTTCCGCCAATTGGCCGACGCCGTGCACAAAAAGCATTTGCAACCAGAATCTGGACCGGCTACAACGTCGGCTCTCATCATCTGGCCAGGAACTGGCCAGCGGCTGCACAACTCTCCAGCAATCGACGGACCGCATCGCCTTTCTTCGGAGACGCCCTCTCATGCGATCGACGTGGCATTCGTGGGACGCGACCTTGGCCAAGTTGGGTTTTCGCCGGGTGAAGAAGCGAGCACGGCGGCGACGCGGTCCGATGGGTCGACGATGTCTGTTCGAACCGCTGGAGGACCGGCGCGTCCTGTCGACCAATTCGCCGACAGTGGATCCGTGGGAATCTCATGACGTCGAAGCGAGTTGGATCTCGACGCCCGTCCAGACAATCCCAGCGGCGGCCGAGTTCGTCATCGTCGGCGGCGCGTCGCGTAATCTCTTTGACGTCGCGACCGAGTACGTCGACGGCGTGCCTGTCGCCCTCCTGTCGCTGTCCAGTCGCGCGAATGCGACTAAAGAGCTTCGGCTTACGATCGAATTGGAGTTGCGCGACGGTCGTGAGGCGTTGAGGCGGTATGAAGTCACCTTCACGATGGCCGCGGACGAGTTTCTCGCGGTCTATCGCTCAGACCGCGTCGCCGCCGCCTCGAAGAGCCTTCCCGGCGCAGCCTCCGCGGCAGAAACTCGACTCGACGATCTTGTCGACCGAGCCGAACTGCGCAAGACGGAGCAGCAGCAAACCGAGGCCCGGATGGCGGAGCCGCTGGAGGCCTCGGTGCGCACGGCGTTAGATGACTTCTCCGCGATATTGGCCAGCGGAAAGGCCCCTGCGTCGTCGAAACCCGCTTCGACGACGACGCGCGACTTTTTGTCGGCGAGCGAACGCAAGCAGGCGGGAGAAGCCGCCATCCTGCTCGCCGACAAAGTGCGAACCGACCTCGCTAGCGGCGATGCGGCCCGCGTCGCCGCTGCACAACTCCTTCGCGGTCAAGTCCTCGCGTCCGCCGATTACGGCGACGTCCTATGGATGGGTTATCAGGCGAACTCCCAAGTCCTGCGCACCGAGGACGCCGGCCCAGGCCAGGTTCGTCACAGCGCGATCTACGAGGCGGGCCGACTGCGACTCAACGAGGCGATCACGGTCGACTTCGGTCGGGAGGGCGTCGTCGCGGTCACGACCACGCCGTTGAATCTTGCCTACTCCGGAGTAATCCGCACAGCGGCGCTGGGCGTGGAAGCCGGTGCGACGACCACCGCGCCGGCCGAAAACGAGCACGGCATCTACCTCTGGAACGGCTCGCCGGGGGCCTATCCCATAGTCGATCCGATGCCGGTCGTAAACAATCCCGATTATCCCACCGGCGAGCTCGTCATCGACGGGGTCATGCGGTTCAACCTCGAACCGTTCACGCAGTACGTCGATGCCGCTCGCGTCACGATTTCCCCAGTTGCGGGGCCTAACGGATACCCCACGACGTCGACCGACGCCCGCCAAGCCGCCGTCATCGTCGAACACGACTCCTGGACGTCTTCGTCCGCATGGAACGCGTTTCCCGAGCGAACAGACGGGCGGCCGGTCCTCACGACCTCCGGAGCGTCGAGTTGGCATCCCGAAGCCGATGGCCAGGGGGGATTTGAATCGGTCCAACTCGACGTTTCAGATTTCGTCCGCGAAAAAATGCGCCGTGGCGACATGAACGTCAATTTTCTGCGCGGCGCGTCCAGCGGGACAGCCGAAGTCATAGCTGACGTAACAGCCTTCGAGATGGCGGTCAAGGACGCGCCAACTTACTACGCCGCATTCGGCACGCGGCTCAGCAGTCTGCAGGACATCCTGGATCGCGGCGATCTCAATCGAGACGGCGTTATTGACGCAGCCGACGCCGAGCTGTTCATTGAAACGCACGGCTACCTGCAGGGTGATCGAGATTTAGACGGCGACGTCGATGATTACGATTTTGATCTTTCTTGGTATCAACTCAACTTCGGCAGCCAAGCGAATTACTTCGGCGGAGATTTCAATCTCTCCGGGGCCATTGATGTCGGCGACTTGGTCGTCTGGTCGAACAACTTCGGCGATCCCCAGCCGGCGGAGGTCGAGAATGCACTCTCCTTGCGAATCTACTCGCCCGATCAGGGACCGAACTTCACGGAGCTCGTCTGGTACGCCGCGAGCGGCTCATCCACGGTGGAAGTGGAGCAACCCGGCGACGTCGTTCTCACGCGGTTCGACGCATCGGCTCCAGGACAATGGCAGGTCCACTACAACATTCTCAATCACGACGCGACGTCGCTGACCGTCAAGATCTACCGCTCGAGCGACGGCGTCGCGCTGGACGACGAATTGCTGTCCGTGCCAGTGACCGACCCTTCTCAGTTGGAACCGGGGATTGATCGGACCCTGTCGCTTGCTCCCACGCTCAACGGCGTCACGCTGGCTGACAGCGATCGCTTGGTCGCCGTCGTGGAGGCGACTTTCGCCGGCGGCGAAGCGGATCCGAACAACAATCGGGGCCTCTTCTACGGCGGCGCCTTCAAGGTCGGCAACGTGCTCCATCTGATGGGGAGCGACGGCGACGATACGTTCGAGGTCTCGGCGAGCGGCGGCGTCTACGCCGTCAACGGCGTCACGTCCGTGAGCGGCGTCAGCGCAATCGAATCGCGACTCTATGGCGGCGATGATCGGGTCCTCGCCGCATCGTCCGTGACGGCCCCCGTGACGGCGTGGGGCGGCGCCGGCAACGACATCCTCTACGGCGGGTCAGGAAACGATTTGCTCTACGGCCAGGCCGGCTATGACATTCTCATTCAAGGGGGCGGAGGGGGAGGACTGCTGGATTGGGGAAACGGCGGCGCGCGAGACGCCCTCGTCGTCACCACCCTGGCGGACGAAAACGAATGGACGTCGGGGGTGTTTTCGACCGATTTTGGGATCGGCGATGTGAGCCTGCGCGAGGCGATCGCGTTGGCCAATTTTGACGCGACGGACGACATCATCATATTCGACGAGTCGTTGCAGGGGACGATCGCCCTCGATCCAACTCTCGCCCAGATCTTCATCACCCGAAACGTCGAAATCATCGGGCCCGGCAAGGATCTTTTGACGGTCGACGCCCAGGGCGAGTTGGTTTCCGGCGGCGTCCGTCGCGTGTTCGTGAACAATGCGACGGCGACCAGCACGATTCGCGGACTGACGTTGACCGGCGGCTACGCCGGGACGTCCAACGGAGATGGCGGCGGCATTGTCAATCTCGGCATCTTGACGCTCGACGCGGTTCGCATCGCCGACAACCACGTCGCCCGATCCGGCGGCGGAGTGTTCAGCAACGGCGGCTCGCTCATCGTCACGAACAGCGAGATCATCAACAACACGAGCCTCTATTCCGGCGGCCTTGCGGCGGTGATGAACGACGCCGGCGACGTATTCCTGCTGGAGAATTCCACGGTTTCTGGAAACGTGGCGCTCAACTCGGCAGGCAACGGCGGAGCGGCTGGCGGCGTTTTGGTTAGCTCTAACACGAGTCAATCGTACGCGACAATTGCAAACTCGACGATCTCCGGCAACATTTCGGGCGTTTCGGGAGGTCTTCGCCTGAACGGTTCGATTAATCTGTTCGTCGTGAACAGCACGATTACGGCGAACACCTCGACCGGCAACCACGGCGGCGGCATTTCCGGCGTGGACAGCAGCCAACTTACTCTGCAGAACTCGATCGTCGCCAACAACTGGACGAACTGGCAATACAAAGACATCGTCGATTGGTCGAGTGCGACGTGGCAGGCGGATCACTCTCTTTTCGGGACTGTTGGCAACACAGGCATCCCGACAGATCCAGCGTCGGGCAATCATGCAGTAGGCGCTGGGGTTAATCCCGGCTTGTCGCCGCTGGGCGACTACGGAGGCGCGACGCAGACGCACATCCCGCTATCGGGCAGCTTGGCCATCGACAATGGCGCCGTCGGCGTGGGCGGAACAACCGATCAGCGGGGGCGAGTGCGCCCCGCAGATGGAAACGGCTCCGGCACATATGAACCGGACATCGGCGCCGCGGAGCGTCAACCTGCGGTTTCGTTGGAAACCGGCAACATCCTGTTTGTCGTCGGCGACGGCTCGGTCCCGATCGTGCCCAGCGCCAACTTGGACGGCGTGATCGAATCGATTGTCGTGCGCCTCACGGATCGCCCCGACGGCTTCTATGAGACGTTGACGGCGTCGCCGTCCTCTACGGCGATCACCGCGACCTACAGTGGCGGAACGCTCACGCTGTCGGGACAAGCATCGCTGGCAGAGTTCCAGCAAGCGTTGCGATCGGTCAAGTACGACAACACGGCGCCAAGACCCGACACGACCAACCGCTCCGCAATCATCGAAGTCCGCGAAGGAGGCTCTGTCGTCGGTACAGGTCAGGTAGTAGTCGACCCGCGCATTCGCGCTACGCTCTTGCTTCCAGCGTCTGCAGACTTCTCGGTCTACAATCATCTGGGGCTGCTAGACGACGGCCTGTTCTGTCTACTTCCGATCGGTTCTGCCACCAGCGAAAGCGAAAGCCGAGATAATTCCGGATACCTCCAGTTCGATTTCCCGGCCGCGCTAGAGAGCGGTTACGTTGAGTCCGCAGATCTGATGCTTTCGACAGTCACGTTTTACGATCCAACTCTACGCATATTCGTCATTCCGCGCGAGCATCAATCAATTGCAGCGTACAAGCTGGGCAGCCTGCCCCCGGTCGCAAGCGAAACCCATTTGAACGAGGCCATTGACCTGAGCATTTCGACGCCGGCTGCCGTCATTTCGACCAGAATCGAGACCCGTTCGCAGGGAGATATCCTGGCGACTGTCAGCGACGCGCTCGCAGCCAACGAGACTTCGCTCGCGCTGGGGCTGATTGACAAAGAGAATGACCCCGACAAGTCCTATTGGGCGCTAATTGCCAGCAGCGGTTTCCCCGATGCGGACTCGCGGCCTGTGTTGCGTGTGACCGGACTTCTGAAAGACGTAGAGCCTACTGCGATTTCAGACGCGTATTCTTCGAGCGCTTACGTGCCGCTCATTGTCACTCCCGCCGACGGCGTTCTGAACAACGACCAACCGCTTTCCGATCTGCCGTTAACGGCGGAATTGGTGTCGCCGCCGTTGGCCGGCACTTTGGACTTTCATGAAGACGGCTCGTTCAGCTACACGCCCGACAAGGATTCCGACGCGAAGAAGATTTCCTTTTCGTACCGAGCGTTCAACGGACTCTCCTACAGCGAGCCAGCGACGGTCGCGATCGAGTTGTCTGCCGCCAGAAGCTTGAAGATCGAACCCCAAATAGCTTGGGTCCAATCGCCCAATTCAAGTCATCAGGACACCTTCTTCGATTCGGACGGACTCCTTGAAACCAATCCTCGGTTTCATCCCGTGGGCTGGTATGAAAACCTGCTTATCGATCCGCAGTGGATCGAAAGCGGGTATGTCCACGATGCATTTCCTTACATTGCTCCGCCGATCCCTGATCCTAGCATCGACGATCCGAATGAGAACGAAGACGACCCGGGAAGCACTTCAATCGTCTTGCCCTGGGACTGGTGGTTTAGGATCCCCGACACGAAGCCGTTCGATTTTCTCGGGATCCCGCGAAAGACTTCCTATCTCCAGTTCGACCTTCTGCCCAATGGCGAAAGCAATGTCGACCCCGCCGACGTTCACATCGAATCCGCTTTTCTCGTCTTTCGGTCTGAAATCACGGACCTTTCTCCGCATGGAGTTTATTATAACGGCGTGGTCGAGAAGTCGCTGCAGTTGACGCCTATCGCTGAAAGATCGCTCGCAGATAATCCTCAGTTTTGGGTTCGCTTGGCCAATGACGCCCAGTTGCCGCCACTCGACTTCCGAATCGATCTCCCGAATGCCGGTCTCAACACCGAATTCCGCGGTTTTACTCAGCACGGGCTTCATGGTCGTCACAAAACGGATTTTACGACGTCTGCACAGGAAATCGTCGCCGCGGCAGTGACCAGCGGCGTACCGATTAATGAACTGTTGATGACGGTGCGTTTCGACGGCCTGAATCTTGCAGCCGGGTCAATTCATAACGTACATCTCATCGTGACCTATGCCGAACCGCCAGTGTCGCTTGCCGGTAACTCGGCCCCGATCTTTACCTCAGCACGCATTCTTGAAGCGTTCGTCGGCGAGGAATACTACTACGAATCGACGGCCAGCGATGAAGACGGAGACGGACTGCAGTTTTCTATTGATCCGGCAATCCAATGGCCTCAAGGTTATGTGCCTGCTCCTAATGACGGTTTTGTCGTAGTTGACCGCAATTCTCCCTATGAGTTTGGCGAGTACCGCTGGAACCCCTCCCCGGAACTCGTCGGCCAGACGGTAACGATTACGGAACTCGTTCGAGACGATGCGGGCAACGTCTCTTCACGATCAATCGAGATCCTCGTATCGGCAAAGCGCCATAATCGCGATCCGATCATCCTCAATGATCCGCCGCTAGAACACCTGATAGCATTGCCACAGCCTGCTGTACGCCTTGTGTCGCCGGAATTGATCAGCGAGCGGCTTGGTTACCAACAAACCAAGGAAGTGAACGTCGCCGTAACCCGTCCCGGCAGCAGTTCCCAATTCGGCGTCGAGCAGTATAGGCCGCCGGAAGGCGAGGCGGGCAGGTTGTCCGTCTATCGGGAAACCGATGGCAAAGCACTTGTTAACGCCCTTCTCTTTGGAGGCGCAGCGGGAATCGTCGTTAAGGACGTTAACCTCACCTCTTTAGTCGGCGGCCGCAATCCCGAGACGGGCAGGTACGATGCAGAGGCGACTTCGACCGGAGTATTCGTAAATCGTGCCGGCACATATGGGCTGGGGCAGTACGGCATCGTGCTTAGCAGCGGCGACGCCCGCGACTATGGCAGCGGGTCGTCAAGTGTCGAATCGAACACGACGGATTTTGGCACACTCGCGCACGAAGAAACGCAAGAGCCATTGCTTGATATGGTCACGTCGAGTGACGAAGATTTCACGCACTTTGACGCCACCTCATTGGAGATTGTCTTTCGAGTCGAGGCAGGTCACTCTCAAGTTGCGTTCGACGTCGTCTTCGGGTCCGAGGAATTCGCGAAATATGTCCGGACGAGGAAGATCGACGGTTTTGGGCTTTTCCTTGAAGAGTGGGATCCCGTCACCAAGTCGCCGATCGGCTCGATCACGAATCTTGCGAGCCAAGCGGGTTTTGGCCCGCCCGAGGGCCATCCATCCGGGGCGCTTTACGCAGCCGAACCGGGAGTTCCTTTGGAGCAATTGCCGGTGAACATCAATCACCCGCAAATGAACTACGCAGAGGGCACCGAGCTCAACGCCGTTCTGACGCCGTACGGACACTCAAGTCCGGTCATGCATTTTTCCTCGCCGGTCGAATCCGGAAAGCACTATCGCTTGACATTCATCATTGCGGACACGGACGACGGAGTCCTCGACTCGACAGTCTTTATATCGAGACTTGGAGGCGGAGTTCCCGATCTCATCGACATCGGTCTCGAAATCGACTTGCCGCCGGGCGTTGCCATCGAAGACGTGATTGATCCGGCGGACCTTGAGCAAATCGTCCTAGGCGTCCCCCCTTCAGGAACAGCCGAATTCACGATACGCCTGCGCGGCGACGGGCTGCCCCGCCAGTTCGATCTGCGATTTGTGGAGGCCAAGCCCAACGGGGACATCGTGGGCAGAATTCCCGTCGCCTTGAATACGAATTACTACTGGGACGTCGATGCGGTCGATGAGGACCAAGACTCGCTACTTTACGAATTGACCGTGAAGCCGCCGGGGGCCGCGATCGATCCGCACACCGGCGAGATCACATGGACGCCGTTAGAAGAGAGTGTTTTCGACTTCACCGTCGTGGTCAGCGATGGCAACGGCGGCAAGGCGACGAAATCTTGGAAAGTCGACGTATCGAGCGACCACTCGAATTCGGATCCTGTGATCGACGTATCCAAACTGCCGTCGACCACGATCGACGCTCAAGTCTCTCGACCGTTCGAGTTGCTCATTGTTTCCAACGATCCTGATTCGACGGACCCGGCCTACTATTACCTTGAGAGCGGGACCGCCCCCGAAGGGATGTCGATCAATCGGAATACGGGCAAAATCACTTGGATACCGCTTGGGAGCCAAGCGGGACTAACGGCGAGTCCCGTCGTTCGCGTATTTGACGGACGAGGTGGAAGCGATTCTTATGGTTTTAGCGTCACCGTAGCTCCGCAGAACGTGACGAGCAACGCCAGCCCGCGAATCGATTTCCTGCCAGGAATCAGCCCGAAACCATATGTGCTGGTTGCGAAAGAAGGCGAGAGATTCCGACTCCCTCTCCAAGTCTCCGATCCTGACTACGATACGGTGACGCTCACCGCCAGCGGTCTCGACGGACTCTTCTATGATCGTGAGTCAGGGTACTTGGTCGGTCAGCCGAGGATTGGAGACGCCGGGCGCCACCAGATCGTGCTGCGGGCGGACGATGGTCGTCGCGGCTTCGATACGATGACGTTCCAGCTCGAAGTCTTGCCCGCGAATACGCCGCCCAGAATCGACTCGACGCCGCCCCGCGGCGGCGGTGACGCAGGCTACGTATATCGGCTCGCGGCGTCCGACGTCGATCAGGACGAGATTTTCTGGACGCCGCTCAATCTGCCGGCCGACATGAAACTGCTCTACGATGCCGAGGGCGCCTACCTCTTCTGGGCCAATCCTGTCAGCGGTTTGCATTCCGTCTCGATCGCAGCGCACGACGGGCGAGGCGGAATCGATCTGCAGGAGTTCACGTTGGAGATCGGCGCCGTCGCCCCGCCGAGCATCGCCGGCCAAACGGTCAACGTCACGCCGATCGATCAGCCTTATGTGTCAGAGTTTTCGGTAACGAGCCAGTCGCCGTTGACCAACTGGAACAGCGTCGACCCGGCGACGCGCCAGATCTTTCTGGACGGCGATTCGTACGCACGCGGCATGACTCTCGATTTCACCAGCGCCAGCGCGTCCGGCGGCGGCGGACAGCCGTGGACCTATGAGGGCGTGCGGATCGTATGGACGCCGACGACAGCCGACGATTACGCGGTGAGCGTCACTGCCAAGAACGACGGCGGCGCTTCCGTCACGGCCTCGTTCGACCTCGCCGTTGCGCCTCGGGTCAACGTGACGCTGCCGCCGAAGCTAACGAACAACCCGCTCGGTCCGGCCGTCGTTGGTCAGGGGTGGTCGTATCCGCTCGCGCTGGAGGACCCGGACGGCAATGATGCGCTGGTGACGATCGAGGTACTTGCCAAACCGGCCAACGCCAGTTTCCATCAGGGATCGAAGACATTCTCGTGGACGCCTGGAATCGTCGAGCCGGGCCTCTTTCGCTTCAAGCTGACCGATGATCACGGCGACTTCTCGATATGGGAATTTGCGTTGCCAGTCGTAGAGAACGAAGCCGCTTCGACGACATACATTGTGCCCAAGAGCGAGGCGCCTCCTCAAAACCAGGGGCCGCAGTTTAAGACGACTTCCCTGGGGGCGATCGCCGTCGATCAGAAGTTGAGAGTACAGTTGGACGTCCGTGATCCTGACGGGCATCTCGTGACAAGTTTCGCAGTCGACGCGGGGCAGACGACGGCCCCAGGCTTTACTGACGAGAACATAGATGACAATGGGATGATCGAGTGGACGCCGTCCGTCCCCGGTGAGTACGCGATTGCCGTCGTCGCGGCCGATAGCGAAGGGGCGCTATCCACGCTCGTATTCACGATTCTGGTCGGGGACAACGCCGCGCCGACTTTCAAAGCCCCCGCAACAGGCATTCCGTCCGCGACAGTCGGGCTCCCCTACGCGGTCGATTTCGTAATTGAAGACCCGAATCCTGGGGACATCCCCAAGGCGACTCTTAACGCCGAAGCGTTGGCCCTGGGCCTCAAATTGCAGCGGGTCTCCGAGACGACGACTTGGACGCTCTCGTGGGATTCGCCTACGACCGTCGGACAAGTTCCTGTCACGGTCACGCTCGACGATCAGAGAGGCGGCGTCCGCAGTGTTTCGTTCCCCCTATTAGTCCTGCAACAGGAGGACGGAGCGCCTCCGACGATCGGGACGGCGCTTCCGGAATCGATCACGATCCCGGCCGAACGTTTGTTTTCAATCGATTTGATCGCGTCCGACGCGAGCGGTACGAAGCCGAAATTCAGTTGGAGCCAAGCGTTCATTAATTCCGGCGTTCCGACAGGCCTGACGCTCACGTCCGACGGACGAATCCGTTGGGAGCCGGCTGTCGGTCAGATCACCCCGCCGCCGACTTTCTATCCGGTTCAAATCGAAGTCGCCGACGCCGATAGCAACATCTCGACGATTTCGTTTGACTTGCACGTCGTTGATCCGGATCTGTTCACGCCGAGCATTCCGGTCATCGATTCGACTCCCCCCAATGCGAGTACGGCTAGACAGTCATTCGTCTACGAACCGACGGTCGTTTATTCGGGAAATCTCCCCTTAAGTTGGCTTAAGCTCGACGGCCCCGAGGGACTTGAGGTCGATCAGGTCACCGGACGCGTGACCTGGAGCCCGCAGAGCGCCGACGTCGGATCGACGCCGAATGTGCGAATTCGCGTCATTGACGCTTTTAATTCGGGCAGCGAGCAAACTTTCAAATTGGACGTGCGGGCGACCAACCAGAAACCGACGCTTACCGAGGGGCTGCCTAGCGAATGGAAGGCCGGGCTGGCGTTGGATTTGCCGATTGGGATCGTGGATCCCGAGGGACATGCGTTGACGTTTGGCACCCTTGCCCCCGTACCCTATGGCAAGCCGCTGCCCAGCGGGATGGAAATCAGCGCCGCCGGTCGCTTGACATGGTCGTCGCCAGTCGAAGGCTCGGTTTCGTTTATCGTACGTGTCTACGAGACGCACAAACCGGAGTCGGTCTCGGAGATTCCGTTTCAACTGAACGTGCTCTCGGCCGGTGCCAACCTGAAGCCGCAGATCGTGGAAGCGCCGTCGAGCTCGTACGCGACCTATGCGACGGGCGGCTATCAAAATCGCTACCGGTTCGTCTTTAACGATCCGGACGGCAGCGCCGGTTCGCTCCACTACGAGATCACCGGCGGTCAAACCGGCGACATGGCCGTGTCGGCAGGCGCGGCGCCGGGCGAAGCAATCGTCACCTGGACGCCGAACCAAGGCGAATTGGGCTCGCACTCGATCACTGTCAAAGCGACCGATCTCAACGGCGCCGGACGCTCGGTGTACCGGACCTTCACGCTGAAAGCCGTCGAAAACCAGTTGCCGATCATCAACGCTGGCCAATCGTTCGCTGTGGCCGTGGGGGACAAGCTCAAACAGCACGTCCGCGCACACGATCCCGAGCAGGGGGGCCTCGCGTTCACTATCGACGAAACGGCGGCGAACGACTCGGCCGCCCTTGTCGCGGCCGGGCTCGCGATTGATCCCGCGACCGGACAACTGTCGTGGGACGTCCCGCCAAACGCCGGTTCGATCGATTCCTACGTCGTCACCATCGTGGCGACGGATGCTCTGGGCGCCGTGACGAAGCGGGACGTGAACATCGTCGTGACGGAGGACGACGTTGCGCCGACGATCCGACTCACGATGCTCGACCCGGTCACGAACAAGCCCGTTGCAAACGGAGGCAAGCTCGTCAAGAACAACCAGCCGGGAGAGAACGATGATTACCGGCTGTCGATACGTCTGAGCGACAATTTCGATTTGGGCGCGCTCGATCCTCAGAAACACAAGCTGACGGTCATTCCGGCCGCGGGCTCGCCATTTGACGTGCCTTTGCCCGGCTTCCGTTCCGATTTCGGCATCGACGCCTTCGAAGTGGGGCCGCTCTCGCTGGTCGTGACGGCGACGGACGCAGCGGGATTGAAGCGCACGGAAACGTATCGTTTCTTCATCGTGGACGCCGATTCGGACGCGGTCGCCTCGATCGACTCGCCCTCCAGCGGCAAAGGGGTCACGTCGATCACGAAGATCGTCGGCTCTGTCGACGCGGACTCGACGACCGCCGGGACGGCGACCTCTTATGCCATTGACGTAATCGACGCTCGAACGGGCGAGACAGTTCGACGCATCGCCGAACAGACCGTGAGCGCCGAGATCGTCAACGGCGAGTTGGGAACGTTCGACCCGACCCTGTTTTCGGACGGGACGTACCGCCTTCGGTTGACCGTCGTCACCGGCACAGGCGACATCCTGGCGATCGACGAGCAGCGCCTCGAGGTCGTCAATTCTCTCAAGATCGGTGAACTCGATGTTGCGTTTACCGACTTGGCCGTCAACCTCGGCGGCATCCAGGTTTCGCTCGCCCGGAGCTACGACTCCAAGCGGGCCGGCGAACTGGGCGATTTTGGGTACGGTTGGAATCTGGATTTTCTGGACGGGTCGGTCGTCGTCGATCATCCGTCAGGATACGTGACCAATCTCACCCAATCGACCCCGATCGGGACGCGAATCCTCGTGACGCTCGCCGACGGTTCAACGCATGCGTTCACATTCAATATTACGGGCGGCGGCAAGCCGACCTTCATCCCAGACGAGGGCGTTGCGGGCCGTCTCTCATTGACGGACGTGTCGTCACACCTCTACTTGGAGCGATCATGGGCTAAATCTGACGGGACCGTAGTGGACAACGGCAGAGACGAGTTCGTCCCGGCGTGGTGGGCGCGCGACCTCAAACTGACGATGCAAACAGGGCTCAGCTACCATTTCAGCTTCGCTACCGGCAACTTGATCGGGCTCTCCGACCGAAACGGCAATCGCATCAACATCACGCCGGCCAAGAACAACAGCGGCGTCTGGCAAACGCAGTATATTCGCTCAGAGGGCGGATCGCAGCAAATCGAGATTCGGCGCAACGCAGTCAGCGGCGTGATTACAAAGCTCATCGACCCCAACGGCGGTGAAATCAACTACGAGTACGGCGATTTCGTCCCGGCCAGCAGCGGAACCCCCAGTTCCTTCACGCCGAATGAAGACAATCGTCTCGGTCGCCTGACCAATCGCGCCGGAAACAGGACCCATTTCGTATACACGGCCACGGCGATCACCGACGAGACGCTTGCCGAGCCGCTGTTGTCTGGCGTCTTCAACGAAGACGTGCGCATTCTGACTGTCGCCTACAACGCCGAGGGCCGCCTGAATTCGATCAAGGATGCGGCGGGCGGCGGCACGGACGTCGAGTTCGACCTCAGTCTCGGCGACGGCCGGTCAGTCGAGCGAATCGAAGACGGCACTGGTGCGTTCATCGACATCGTGCGGGACAGCCGCGGCAACGTCGTCATGAGAGTCATTCCGCTGGATGCGCCCGGTGCAGTCTCCGATCCTGCGGCCCGCAAGTTCTTGGTCACCGAGACGGTCTACGACGATGTCGACAATATCATCCGTGAAAGCGTCCCGTATGTCGTAACAGGCGCCGAGCAGCGGTATCAGGTCCACGGGGCTGATCCAGCAACGAATCCGGGGGCGTGGGCGCGTCGCATCGTCTACGACGACTTAAACCGTCCGATTCTTACTTTCGATGCGTTGGCCAACGTCACCGCAGTTGCGTACGACTCTGAGAATCGCGTCATCATGGTGACCGATCCCAACGGGACCGTGACGCATAGCGTTTACGATCAGGCGACGGGCGACTTGCTGGAACGATTCTCGACGCGCGGCAAGCAGGGCGCGGCGTTTAATCGCACTCGCTACGTCTACCAGAACGGACGCCTCGTCGAAACCTGGCGAGGATTGCAGGACGCGGAGATCCTCGTCTCCTCGACCGCTTACTACGAGTCGGGCGACCACTACGGCCTCCCCAAGTCGTCCACCGACGCCGCCGGCGTGACGCGTTATTTCGCCTACGATAACAACGGCAGGCAGACGCATTCCTGGTACGTCTGGATCGATCCGCTGAACACGCTCCCAGCTCGCACCTTCGTTTCAGTCACGCAACTCGACGGCGAAGGCCGTGCCACAGGAGCCCGGCAGATCGAGCTTACCGGAAGCTACGAAACGTTTACGGCGCTGCCGTCATGGGTGCAAGATTCCCAAGGGACGCCCCCGCCCGGCTCCACTGACCTCAAGTCAACGACGTCGACGGACTACGATTCCCAGGGCCGCGTGGTGCAATCGACGGATAGCCTTGGCGCCGTCACGCACACGCGCTACGACGTCCGCGGCAACGTGATTGAAACTCGCACGACCGCCAAGAACGCGGCGGGGACGCTTGGTTGGCTCGTCGCCCGCACGCTTTACGACGATCAGGGGCGCGTCCTCTTCTCCGCCGATCCGTATTTCGTCACGGTGAGCTCCTACGGCAACACGGGGCAGCCGACCTTCGGCACGTACGCGCAGTATGACCATCTCGGACGAACGATCGAAAGTCGGCGATACGACGGCGTGCAGATCGACGTCAACGATTCGGGCGAGGCGCCGATCGCCGAGAGCGCGTTTGATTTTGAGTCGGCGACGCCGCGGTCCGTGTCCTCAACGCACTACGACCCACAAGGCCGCGTCGTGTACACTGTCAGCGAGTCCGGGGCCCGCACCGACTACTATTACGACGCCACGCGGCAAATCGCTACGCTCGCCCCGGCGGTCGTCATAGACGGACAGACGGTGCGCCACCTGTCCGAGTCCGTCATGGATCCAGCGGGTCGACTCGTGCAGGCGAAGTCTAACATCGCTATTGCTGCGGCTGCCGATGCGCACCCCTTGGATCTCAACGATCCCAATATTCGCGACGACTCGGCCGAGCAGAACACTTATTACGAATACGACGCCGCCGGGCGGCAAACGGCCGTCGTGACGACCGAAATCGACAATCCCGACTACGACGAAACCGGACTGGTCGGCGAATTCGACACTTTGCACGCCCGCATCCACATTCGCACCGAAACTGTCTACGACGACTTCGGACGTCGCATCGCATCGATCAATGGGATCAAACAAGCCGACCCGTTCGATCCGGAGTCGGTTGATCGCACGCAGCAACAGGAAACGAGGTTCGAATACGACGCGGCGACCGGCAACCTGACGGCGGTGATCCTGCCGGCAGTGGAACATCCGGACGTCAATATCGGCATGGTGCGCCCGCGTTACGAGTACGTCTATGACGTCTACGGAAACCGCACCTCGATCCGCGACAACATTTACCAGATCGGCGACGGCGTTTATTACGACCACGACGGAATCGCCAACGATTTTTCGGCCGCCTATGACACCCGGGTTACTGAATTTGAATTCGACCATCGTGGCCGCCAAACGTCGCGGACACTGCCCTTGGGCGTCGACGCAGCGAACGGCTCCTTCCGAGAACAACGGGCTTTCGTCGACACCCCGGTCAACGCTTCCGATCCTAATCTCGACGCCAGCGTTTACGCCGGGCAGCTCAAGTACTCCGTCGATTTTGAGGGCCGCGTCACGGCGTATTTCTACGACAACACGGCGGGGGGCGGCGGCCGGCTCGTCCGCAAGGAGCATTTCGCCAGCGAGGCGAGCTACGCCGGCGGCGCCGGCGCGGTCGTCGACCGCGTCACGTACGCGTACGACGAGTTCGGCCGCACCAAGTCGGTCAACCAGCAGTTTGCGCTCAATACGGGCAACCCGACGAGTCGGCTCACGACCAACGACTACGACGCCGAGGGACGGCTCATCTTCACGCAGACGCCCGAGGGGACGATTCAGTATGAATATCATCCCGTCACGGGCCAGCTCATTCGCACGTACACGGGCGCCGCGGACGACGGCGGGTATGCGTCGACGGCCGGCGACTTAAAAGCGGTCACCGACACCCGCTACGTCTACGACGACCAGGGACGCTTGCTGCGGGTCGTCTCCGTCGAGCGGTTTGATACGCCGCTCGCCGGCACGACGGCGCCAACCTCCACCGTCGATTGGGCCGACCTCGACGGCGACGGCTCGTTCACGGGCGCCGAGCAAATCACCGGCGAGGTGACGACCTATTCTTACGACTTGGTCGGCAATCTCAGCCGAATCGTGCTTCCCAACGGGGTGATGGTCGACCACGCGTACGACGAGCTCAATCGCCTCACGCGACTGGTGCAGTACATCGACAACGTCGGCGCGGGCACGGCGGGCGAGTTCGACGCAGCCGACTTGCTTCGCGCCCGTTACGACTACAATGTCGACGTCCATCACAAGCGCACCAAGCTTGTCGAAAAGATCAACCATGGCGACCTCGACAACACGACCGTCGTCGAATCGCACGTCGACTGGGTCTACGACGCCATGGGCCGGCTCGTCTCGGAGGACTACGATCACGACGTCTCCATCGCCGATGACGTCGACTTTCTGGCGGAGTATGCGTTCGATCTGGTCGGCAATCGGCT
This sequence comes from Pirellulales bacterium, assembly GCA_019636345.1. Taxonomy (NCBI): domain Bacteria; kingdom Pseudomonadati; phylum Planctomycetota; class Planctomycetia; order Pirellulales; species Pirellulales bacterium. Next base: position 172,925 of record JAHBXQ010000009.1, read on the forward strand.
GGCGAAGTTGGTCGACAGGCGGGCGGCGGCCGGCGTCGACGAGGCGTTCGCCTACGATTACGACCGGAACGATCGGCTGATCCGCGAGCGCGAAGACGCCGACTACGCGACGGCGCAAGGTTACGACTCGACCACCTTCTACGAGTACGACAACCCCAACGGCGTCGGCGGCGCCCTGGACGGGACCGAACGAACGGCGGTTCGCAAGTTCGTCGGCGACCACGCGACCCAGCCGGCGTCCGGCGTGACCGTGCTCAGCGAGTCGACGTACGAGTACGACCTGCGGGGGCGAATGAAGAAGGCGATCGTCGACTCCGACGGCGACGGCCAAGCCGAGACGACCAGCGAATACGCCTACAACGACGGCGGCATCCGGATCAGCCAAACCGTCGACGACGGCAGCGGTCCAACCACGACCCACTACAACGTCGACGGCAACAACCACACGGGCTACGCCCAGGTGCTGGAGGAGAAGCAAGACGTCGGCGCCGACGGGCTGGACGACGACGATGTGACCAAGAGCTACGTCATCGGGCATGATGTGCTGGCGGCAGCGGCCGAGGCGGCGCAGGCGATGTTCCTGCTGGCCGACGGTCACGGCAGCACGCGGATGATCCTCGACGCGGCGGCGCAGATCGTCGAGAACGTGAGCGCCGGCAACGTGAAGCAACTGTTCAGCTACGACGCGTACGGCAACTTGGTCGTCGCGCCTGCGCTCGTCGCTCAGATTGAAAACGCCGTCGTCAACCTGCTGTACAGCGGGGAGCAGACGGATTGGGCGACGGGATTGCAGTATTTGAGAGCGCGGTACTACAGCTCGCTAACCGGGACGTTCAATCGTACGGATCCATTTGGTGGCAATCAGTACGATCCACAGTCTCTGCACAAGTATCTATATACACACGGAAATCCGATCGACGGCGTTGATCCCAGCGGCGAGTTCCTTCAATTTGTTTTCTACTATTTTGCCGTAATCCTGATCCTAGCGCTCCGGCCGAATTTTGCCAACGCACCAGCACCGGGTGATTTTACATATGCTGATAATAGTGGTGATATTGTAATCGACCTTGGATTCTCCCTAGTTCTCGCGCCTCCATTCGCCGCAGCTGGACGGGCGATTGGACGGTATGTAGTAATGCCAGCTGCGAACCGAGTCAGCTCTTTCTTCTCGACGTTCTCTGGTCCGATCCGCAATGCGGTGCCGGCACGAATGGCAAGAGTCGTTCCGAGCAAGTTTTTTTCACAGGCCGGCAGGCTTGGAGCCGAGAAGGCCGACGATGTTTTCGTAACTGCCGCGGATGATCTAGCGGGCGCAAATTCGGCAAGAGAAGTCGCGAGACGCCTTGCACTCGTCGATGAATCCGGAGCACTTTTTGACGGTCCCTTTACCATAATTGAATTTGAGACGCCTTCGTTCTACTATGCTAGTCCTATCAATCGAGCCAATCCCGGTTTCATTGGTGGAGGAGCGACTTCAGGAGGGGCGCGGGAGTTCGTCGTCCCTAACATAGCGATTGAAGATCTAGTGAACGCGACGGTTCGGGAGGTGCTATGAGCAACTGCTGTCAATGTGATTCCATAAATGAGCTAAGCGGTGCACCAGCAGTGGAATACGCCAAGTCGCATCTACGTGAATTGTCCACCAATCCTAGTGACTGGACCGTTGAATATATTTGCGATGACACAGGTACAAGATGGATTCTTGACTATCCGTTTCCTGATGGACACGGTGGCGGACCGCCTCGACTAAGAAAAACAAAAACAGATTTCCAAAATGCGTAGAGTACGAGTATTCGCCCCGCCAAGAACCCTCGACAATCCGTGTTTGGAACCAGCCTCAACCACTCAAGTATGCTCCTTACAATTGTCGCCGTCCAACTCCCCATGACTTCGCCGACGCCACCGCTGACGAGGAAGCCGACCGACGCGCGCACCTGCGCCGTCCGCTCGCACCTCGGCGAACGTCAAGAACATAGTGGCTCAAGCATCCAACCAGCGCGTCGTTCATGCCGATTGAGCACGCTGCCGGCTGCTACCGAGGATGAGTAAGTGCTACGATTTCTACAAGGCGTACTTCTATTCGCTGGGATTGCTCATGCCGCACATGCGAGTCCTCTAGTTGTGGTTGAGAGCCAAGCCCGCGGGAGCGTGAATAGCAGCAGCAGGACTTCGTTTGTTCCCGTGACGTCGTTCCACGTCGACCAATGGAATCAGTACCGAAACCTGCGCAGCGAGGTCGATTGGAACCTGGGCCTGCAAACCTCGGCGCGAGGTCGGATGATCTGGGAGGTCGACGCTTACAGTGCGTATCGCCCGGAGCAAGAAGTCTATGATCGGGAAGGCAACCTCGTTTACGTACGTCCTGCCGGATTTGAAGTCACGACCGCCAAGGCCCAAGCGCCTCTGGTGCTGGCGGAGCCGGCCTATGTCCGCTTCACGGTGCTCGGCGCGGGGCTGAACGGAGTTCGCCGGCTGAGTCTGACCGCTTTCGATCACTCGATAGTCTACGAAGCGGACGCCCAAACAGGCGGTCTTCTGCCGTTTACGACGATGAGCCCGAATTTGGCGACTCCCGAGCCGCTTGACGTACTCGGTGAGGACCAGTGGTTTCTCGCTTCCGGCGAGACGATTATCGACCTGGAAATCGTGTCTTCGTACCGCGACGACATGACGTTGTACGACGGCCATCTGCGATTCTCGCTCGAATTCGCCCGCGCAGCAGATTGGCAAGGGGACTACGACGGGGATCGATTAACTACCGGCGACGATTTCCTGACATGGCAGCGGCTGGACAGGACGACGGCCGGCCTGTTGACCTGGTCGAGCGGCTTCGGCGCCCCTGCTCTGTGGGAAGGGGATTTTACTGCCGACGGGCGCGTGTCCGGAGACGACTTCCTATGGTGGCAACGAGGCCAATCTCCCAATCCGTTGCTGGCTAGCGACTTGTTGGACTGGCAACAGACGTTTGGCCTTACAGGCGGGGCCACGGCCGACATCACCGCATTGAGCGTCGCTGAGCCCGTGGCCATCGCCCAATGGGTTTGCTGCCTAGCGGCCATACATTTATTGCGAGCGAGCGCATTTCATCGCCGAGGCGGTTCGAGTGGAGCACGCGAATGACCGATCTTAAGCAAGCTGCTGATGCAATGTTTGCGGATCTAGAACTCCTGGACCTGCTCCAGCGGCACGGGGACTTGCGGCTCCACGGCGCCTACGAGATGGACCTCATGACGTGGCCGGAGATTGACGTCTGGATCTTCAACGACGCCTTCGCATCTGCAGACGCCTGGAAACTCGTCGGCGCCCTGGCCGAAGTCGCCCCGCCGACCCACGTTCACGTCATCAACCAACTCGACCACGACCTCGGCAAAACGCCCCCCGATTGCGTATCCATCGATTATCGGTTCCGCTACGGCGACCTCCAGTGGAAGCTCGACATCTGCATCGGCAGTGCGGCGCGGCACGAACCAGGGTTGGAATATCTGAAGCACGTCGTCCCGCAACTCACGTCCGAAAAGCGAGCCGCGATTCTGGCGATCAAAGAGCTCGCGATGCGGTCGCGGTGGTATCGCAAGAGCCGCTGGTACTACGCGCAAGGCCAGAAACAGATGATTGGCGTCGACATCTATCGCGCCGTACTCTTCGAAGGCGTGCAAACGCCGGCGGAGTTCGTCAATTTCATCTGGCAGCACAAGGGAATCGACATCTCTGCCGACTTCGGATTGCCTCCGGGGGCATTCTCAATTGTCGCTTCCCCTTGACAAGGCGGATTACCCAAGCTTGTCAAGTTGTTCGGCCAGAGTCGCGGCCCGTTCGCCAGTGTACGCCCTCGCCGGACCAATCCGATCAATAACGGCGCCAAGCGATTCATCGCCATGAAGATCCAATGGCACGGGCGAGATATCGAACGCCGAGTAATAGTCGCGGAACTTGAAGTCGTCCACCGGGCTGAGTTCACTCAACAACAGTCGCCGCGTTGGCTTGCCCAGTGCCTCGGCAGCAATAAGTCCGTCAAGCGATGACGAGAGCACGTACTCCGCGCGGGCCAGGAGCGTCAGCACCTTCTCGACATCGGCTTCGACGTTCACAAGGACGATTTCCTGCGCATACCGCAGAGCAAACGCCTTCAACCGCGGGTCATCCTGCTCGTCGCGGCGAGGCACGACGGCCAAGGTCTTGTCCAAGGCCGGCTGCTGCGTCATCAGCCGCGGCGCCAGGAGCCCGATGTCAGCCAGCAGGCAATCGGCGCCGGCTTCGCAGCGATCGGCCGTCAATCGGCCCCGCACGGCGAGGATGTTGGCTTCCGGAAACGACCGGCGCTCGTGCTCGCTGGCGAATCCAGCGCCGAGAATCGCGCCGGTGAAGTCTCCGGGCAATTCCGCCAAGGAGCTGCCGCCCACGACGGCGGCGGCCTCCGTCGGGCCCGCCCGCCGGCATTCGATTCCAAATCTCGATAGCAACGAAGCGACGAGGCGTCCGCCCAAACCTGAGCCGCTCGGGCCGAAGACAGCGAGAGATTTCCGAGAACCGGAGCCAGATGTCCCGACTGATTTCCCGAGGCTCGCTGGCTTTACAATCCGCCTCGTAGGCGATGCGCTGTCGATGCTAACGAGCAGTGGATAGCCTGAACTCTCGGCATAACGACGAAGCTCCCTCCAGAAAGCGCTTTGCCCGGCAGTCGCCCGCTGCATTTGCCTCGCAACATAGGCTTCCTTTCCTGCTGTAAATTGAGAGAAGTCGAAGACTTCTCGGAACTCATTGCGCTTGCCCAGCATGTCAATGCCAAGCATTGTCGCCGTGCACTTTCCACATCGCGAACAATTGCGCAATCCCGGAGATAGAGTCGGGCAGACATGCAGGTGGCGTGAGGCAATGGGCCAATTCGCAATTCGTTCAATCTTCCTAAGGCGAGTGAATTGAGCGCCATCGCTGACGATGCGAGTCAGGTCAGTCGACAACAAATGATCGCACAGCGGATTTGATCCGTCCGTGTCGGCAGCCAAGTCCGCGTAAGTCGTGCCTGTCTGGTGGATATATGTGCGAACGCAGTTCTGCTGGAGCAATATTCCGCTAATGACGCGCGTGCAGAATCCGCCGCGGCGATTCGTCGCAACTTCACCTAGGTTTGAGTCGATGAAAGCGATCGGTAGCTCTAGTTCCTTAGCTATTGCAGACAGTTTTGCCTGATAGGCTCGGTAGGCCGCGGCGCCTTCCGGGTGGATCGGAAACGTGCCGGCGTTTCCAAACACCAACAACTCCGGGCGGTCGCCTAGTCTTCCTTCAACGAAATAATCGTACAGCGTCGAAAAGGCGTCGACGCCAGCCGAGAATCCGGTGGCGACGACTCTCGCCGAAGCCAATTGGGCACTAGCCGGAACTGACGTGGCCGTCAAACTGACAGGGCGCAACTCAGGATAGAGCGACGACAATGCAAGTTGATAGTCGTACAATCCTCGAAGCAACTCGCCCGAAACCGGGGCCTCCACCGAGATATCGACACCGATTGCCATGCAGTCGACAAGAACCGCGGTGACGAACGCGTCCGCACGATCCGCAGTCAGTCCCGGCAAACACTGCTCAGGAACGTCGTAATGAAGGCGTCGAGTTCCGCGACCATCACGCAGGCCTGCGCTGATGCGCACTCCGTCGGGGCGTCGTTCGGAAGAGATCTGGTTGATCGTGAGCGGCATGGCGGCTTTGCCAAGCGTAAGTCATTCGATGAGGCACGCCCTCAAAGTATCGGAAGTCTGCTCGCAGGATACAATGGATTTGGACCGCCGAGCCGCCTTCTGGCATCGCGGCCGCTTTAGCCGAGAGGCGATAGACCCTGAAAAACAGGGGGGGCTCACTTAGACACTGGACTCTTGCGAAAACGGATTTCAAGACTGCTTGTTGATTTGACTCAGCTAGCAAGGGCTAGCAGCCCGTTGAAAAACCCAAGCTTGACGCCCGTGTTATAACGGTCGTCGTTGCA